>DXHG01000036.1 GCA_019113455.1 Candidatus Treponema faecavium
GACGATGCTTTTCAGCGCGACGCTCAATACGTATGTAAAAAATCTTGCCTGGGAATATACCGAAGACGCAAAAGAAATCACGATAGAGGCGGAGCAGGTAACCGTTGAAGAAATAGACCAGCTGCTGTTCCATGTGGCGAGCGACTGCAAAATGCGGCTGCTCCTTGGCATTATTCGGGACGAGCAGCCCGAGAGCCTGCTCGTGTTCTGCAATACCAAGCGGTCGTGCGAGGTGATAGCAAAGCGGCTTTTGATGAACGGCATCGAGGCGGAGTATATTATCGGAGACCTCCCGCAGGCAAAGCGGCTGCAGGTGCTTGATTCATTTAAGCGCGGCTCGCTCAAGTGCCTCGTTGCTACTGATGTCGCCGCGCGCGGCATCGACGTAAACGATTTGGCTATGGTGATAAATTACGATCTGCCTAATGAGCCTGAAAACTACGTGCACCGCATCGGCCGCACGGCGCGCGCCGGTAAGAGCGGCAAGGCGTATACGTTTTGCTGCGAGCAGGACGTGTATAATCTGCCCGCAATCGAACGGTATATCGAAATGCGCATACCGTCTACGATGGCTGATGAAGAACAGTACGGCGAAGACAAAAGTTCAGGCGTCTATATAAAACTTGATTCTCATTCCGATGAGTATTATCACCAGCGCGGCGAGCGGAACAGGAATGGCAAAGAAGACGTTCCGCGTGAACGGCGGCGCTCAAAGCCGCGGCGGGGCGAGGGGCGTGTTTCGCAGCGGGGCGGAAAACGCGGCGGCAGGGAATCACGCGCGGAGCTTGAAGACCTTGCTGCGTTGCCGTTTGAGGAGCGCATGAAGCGCTACCGCGAGAAATTCGCTTCGGAGCAGCAGTCTTCGCCGCAGTCAGGCAGCGAAAAACAAACAGGAACGCCGCATCGCAGACAGGGAGCGGCCGCGCAGAAAAACAGGCAAAATGGCGCGCAAGGCCGCAGACGAAACGGCGCGGCTGTACAGCAGCCAGGCGCGCCGCAGCGGCCGGAAAGAGCGCCGCAGTCTGCGGCACGGCAGCAAGCCGCCTCGCAGAAATCTGCTGCGGAACAGCGTCCGGTTTCTGCTCCCGTTGAGCAGAAGAAAGGGCTTTTTGCGCGGCTTAAATCGTTTTTTACCGGCGCATAATACACGGGCCGCAATACTACACACGAAATGGAATTGCATATGAAATATCGCATATTAAATAGAAGAGTTTGTATCAGTGCTGCGGCGCTTTCTGCTGCGCTGTGTTTTTTGTGCGGGTGCAGCGTGCAGCTGGGCGGGAAAAGCCGCACCGTAACCGTAAACGGGAGCGGCGTGGTATCTGTGGAGTCTGACATTGCTCGGATACGGCTTGCGGTGGTAACCGCCGATACTGACGTGCGTGCGGCGTCAGCGGCAAATGCGGCGCGCATGTCGCGCGTGCAGGAAGCGGTATCTGCGCAGGGCGTGCCTGCTGAACAGTATTCGACTGACGGATACAATATTTATCAGGAATCTTCCTATATAAATGGCAGAACGGTGCGCGGAGAATATCGTGTAACAAACGGCATTACGATACTGGTTTCCGATATTGATACGGTTGGCAGCGTTATTGACGCGGCTATAGCCGCCGGTGCAAATGAGCTTTCTTCTGTGTCGTTTGCGGCATCGAGTACGGAAGACGCGGTGCGCGAGGCGCGCGTGCTTGCCGTCAATCAGGCGGCAGAAGCGGCGGCACTGCTTGCAGGAACGGCCGGTGCGGAGCTGGGAAAAGTCATTGAGATAGTAGAAAACAGTTTTGTTTCTCCGCGTTCAAACGGAACAAAGCTGATGGCGGCCGCTGACAGCGCAGGCGGACCGACACCGGTAACCGCAGGGCAGACTGACGTGCAGGTGCAGGTAACCGTAACCTATGCGCTCAAATAAAAACGCCTGCCGCGCGGGATTATACTAAAACTATACTATAAAACGCAGGAGAACGGAACGCATATGCTTGACTATAGATTTGTCAAAGAACACCTTGAGGCGGTAAAGAAGAATATTGCCGACCGCAATATGAACGCAGATGCTGACCGCGTTGTTGCGCTGTTTGACGAACGCACCGCGCTCATAACAAAGCTGCAGACGCTGCAGCAGAAGCGCAACGACAACGCCAAAGTGATGAAAGGCAGGCTTGCCGACGATGAGCGCCGCCGCCTTATTGAAGAAGGCAAAGCCATAAAAGAGGCTATTTCTGTCTGCGAAAAAGAAACGGCTTCAGTAGAAGCCGAGCTTGAGACAGAAGGTCGCCGTATCCCGAATATGGCGCATCCCGACGCGCCGGTTGGCGCCGTTGACAGCGATAACCTTGAGGTAAAGCGCGTCGGAACGCCGCGGGTGTTTTCGTTTGCGCCGAAAGACCACGTGCAGCTGGGGCAGGAGCTCGACATTATTGACTTTGACGAGGGGACAAAAGTTTCCGGCAGCAAATTTTATTATCTGAAAAACGAGGCCGTATTTCTTGAGCTTGCGCTCGTGCAGTACGCGCTCAATATCCTCCGCCGTCACGGGTTCACGCCGTTTATCACGCCTGATGTGGCGCGCGCGGGTATTCTGCAGGGTATCGGTTTTAATCCGCGCGGAAGCGAATCAAACGTGTATACGCTTGAGGGAGAAGACACATGCCTTGTCGCTACTGCAGAAATAACGCTTGGCGGCTATCATTCCGGAGAAATACTCGCGAAAGAGAAACTGCCGCTTTTGTACTGTGGACTTTCTCACTGTTTCCGTCGCGAGGCAGGCGCAGCAGGGCAGTTTTCCAAGGGGCTGTACCGCGTGCACCAGTTTACCAAACTTGAGATGTTTGTGTACTGCCTGCCGGAACAGTCAGACGAGTTGCATGAAAAGCTCAGGCTGATAGAAGAAGAGATATTCAGCGGGCTTGATATTCCGTTCCGCGTTGTCGACACATGTACCGGCGATCTCGGCGCGCCTGCGTACCGCAAATGGGATCTTGAAGCGTGGATGCCGGGCAGAAACGGCGGCGAATGGGGCGAAGTAACGTCAACGTCAAACTGCACCGATTATCAGGCGCGCCGTCTGAACGTGCGGTATAAAGATGACGACGGCAAGAACCGCTATGTGCATATGCTCAACGGCACTGCCGTTGCGGTATCGCGCGCGCTTGTCGCCGTGCTTGAAAATTACCAGAATGAAGACGGTTCCGTGACGGTGCCGAAAGCGCTTGTGCCGTACTGCGGCTTTGACCGCATCTCGCGCGATAAGGCGTAAGGAAAGGCCGGCGCGGGCTTACGCACGTGCCGGCTGCCGGCTTTGCCTCCGCATCTGTTCCGGCTGAACCATTGTCCGTACTGTAACGCCGCCGCTTGCCATATGAATAAACAGACCAATTTCGCACGCCCGATATTTTTTCTGCTGTTATGCATTACGATTATCATTGCGAGCGCCGTGCTCAAACTTACGGCGTCAGTCGTGCTGCCGCTGACGCTTGCCGTGCTGCTTTCGTGCGTGCTTGACCCGCTTATTTCTGCGCTGCACCGGAAACTGCATGTGCCGTGGGGCCTGGGCATCGGCATTGTAATAACCGTATTGTTTGCCGGTATCTATGTTATCGCTTCTCTGCTGTTTGCCAGCCTCAAGACGATTGCCGCCGTATATCCGCGCTACGAAGAACGATTCCTCATTATCTATCAGGCAGCAGCAGAACTGTTTGATCTGCCGTACAACGCGGAAACATCGCTGTTTGAAAACCTGTGGAGCCAGCTCAGTATCCGCGCCGCGATACAGACGATGGCGTTTTCGCTGTCAAATTCGCTGCTCGCATTTATCAAGAACACGCTGATGGTGTTTTTGTTCGCCGTGTTCTTTCTTGCTGAAATGCAGGCATTTAGAATTAAAATAGAATATATTCTCGTCAAAGGCCGCCACAGCAACCGCTTTATCCGCGTCATGAAAGATATTATCAGACAGGTAACGCGGTATTTGTCGGTAAAGTTTTTTATTTCGCTTTTAACCGGCGTCTTTGTGTGGATTGGGTGCGCGCTCATCAAGCTTGACTTTGCCGTTGTCTGGGGATTCCTCGCGTTTGTGCTGAACTTTATCCCCAATTTCGGCTCAATAACGTCCGGCGTGATGACAACGGCGTTCGCGCTGATTCAGTTCTGGCCGGAACCGGGGCCGGTTATATATACCGGCTGCCTGATGCTCGGCGTCAACATGACGCTCGGCAATATCATCGAACCGCGCGTGCAGGGCAGCAGGCTGGGACTTTCTCCGTTTGTGATTCTTGCCTCGCTTTCGGTGTGGGGCTGGATATGGGACTTTACCGGCCTGATACTCGCCGTGCCGATGATGGTCATCTTAAAAATTGTGTGCGAAAACGTATGGTTCCTGCATCCGGTCTCGGTGCTGATGGGACAGACGCCGGCAAAAGAATCGCCTCTTCCTGCAGAAACGGAAGCCGCGCCTGAAGCGTCTGCGGTGCGCGGAGATGGAGCGCCGCGCGGCTGAGGCTTGAACGCGCAGGCTGCAAACTGCGCGCTCGCTTACGTGTAGAGCCTGCCGTTAAACCGTTCAAACAAAAAACGTTTGTCTTCTTCGTGAATGGCGGTAAACGCGCACGATATGCACTGCTTGTCCTCACTGCCGGATATCGTTTCGGTTACCTGTATATCGGCCTGAATGAGGCGGCTGCCGATAAGAGACTCTTCTTCAAGCTGCATCTGAAACGCATCTCCGCCGCTGAGCACCGCAAGCGATTGATTGCGCTGCCCTGCAACGGCAAAACCAAAGCTGCTTAAATAAATGAGCGTAAGCGGTGCAATGCGCCCCTGCACATCGGGAAGCGAGCGGGAACCGGCAAGATATTTGGCGCAGCAGAAATCTCTGAGCAGGCTGTCAAGCTCTGCGTCATTTTTGATGATCGCTGCGGTAACGGCGCAGGTGCCCGCCTGCCTGTCAAGCGGAATAAACAGTCCGGAAAGCCCGCCCTGCGCGAGCGATACCGGCAGCTCAGCGGCGGTAAGGCAGACATCGCACGCGAACGGCTGGCGCTGCGGCAGCTTGCCGTTTATAATGTAGAGCAGCTTATTCGTTTCCGCAAGTTTTTTGACAAACGCCGGCGGCGTGCGGCACAGATGAAAGTCATATTTCCTGAGATGCGTTATGAGTTTTTTTCTGAAATCATCGGAATCAGGCAGTCCGTTCCACACAAACGGGTCGTAGAGCGCGAATTCTGTGGTGCTCGCGCAGCTTGCGCATGGCTTTATATTGTGAAAACTGTAAAAAAACTTTCCCTTGACCGGCGTTGTTTCTTCCATAAAACCGTTGATGCGCTGAATCTGCTCCGGAATCGCGAACGATGCTCCGGCGGCTCCGTTTGCCGTGATCTCGGCAGAAAAACACAGGCCGAGCTTGCGGTAATAAAACTGTATGCTGCCTGTTACCGGCGAGGCGGGCAGCAGCCGCGAGGCGGCAAACGAGAGCGAGGCAGTATTGCCGTGCTGAAATGAAATAGTTCCTTCCGGAAAAATAACCGGCAGATATTCCGGATTATCGGGAATAAATGTTACCGGCGGCGTTTCCGCGGCAAGGTATTCCACAATCAGCTGCCGTTCCATGCCTGTCAGTATGTTACTCATGTTCTGCTTTCCTCATATATATTTGCTGTATGCGCCAGCGGTCTTCTTCCTGCACCAGAAACAAGTCTATATCAAGCGGCGCCTGTTCCGTGTACAAACGCACCGGCGTCATATACGTACCGTCGGCGATAAACGGCTTGCCGAGCAGGTAATCGCGCAGGGCAGGAATACCGCGGATATTGTATAGAAAGACAAAAAGCTGGTACTCCATATCCGCTGCCATAAATTCCGCCAGAACGCCGTGTTCCCCGCTGAGCAGCGCGCCGCAGAAACCGCGCACGCACTGTTCCTGCGCTGCGCCCAGGGCTCGGGTATCAAGGCTGCCGAAGCCGGGAATAAAAGGGTATACCGGCTCTTCTTCCGTCTTTACTGCAAACACGGTTTGCGCCGTAACGTCTGCTTCGGCGTGCAGCGGTTCGCGTTCAGAAAGCTCCGGCTCAAGCGCCTGAGTCCACTCCGTTTCCGCTGCGGCAGTATCGAGACGGTATTTAATCGTTGTTTTGGGTGAAGGCGCAATCAGATCGCTTGTCTGTACCTGAGAGCAGCCGGCAAGGAGCACGCACACCGCGGCAGCTATCCGCCACATACGCAGAGTATATCACAGAACGCGCGGTTTTCAAAGGTCTTTGCCTAGCACGCGGGTGTTTACTTTGCACACTGCGTGTGCACGCGGGCTTGTTTTTCTTTGCAGGTTCCCTGCGGGGAGTTTCTGCGTTTGCACGCGGGCGTTTTTTCTTTTTTATTCTCTGTAATTTGCTTTTCTGGGGAGGGAGAGACACCTCTTCTTCAGAGGCGTTGTTTCTCTCCCTCCCCAGAACCCCTCCCTCTCTTCCAGCACTGGGGCTTGTCGCTTCGCTCCAAGCTGCCGCGTTTAGGGCACAGCCCTAAACGTGCGGCTATAGTCCCACAGTGCTGGAAGAGAGGGTGGGGCTCACGCTTACTGCTCGGACTGAGTCCTCGCAGTAAGCTGACAGTTTTAGGGCTGTGCCCTAAAACTGCGTAAGCAGACCGTAGGTCTGCGACTGGTTCCCTTCTCCCCCAAAAACAGCTCAGGTTGTTATCAGGTGTTTTTCTATGTCTTTAATCAGTTCCGGGCTGCACGCAACGCAGAGGTTTTTTTCGCGCATGGGGATAACGAGTCCTTTGGGGCCGTCTTTTACGCGCTTGAGGTTTTTTGCCTGCGTGTAGTACACGTCGGCGGTTCCTGCCCTGCGCCCCTTGGAGTGATGCACGGCAAGATTGCCTGCGGCAATGAGAATCTCAAGCGGAATTGTTTTTCCCGGGCGGTTTTTTATAAACACGTAGCCGCCAGCCCAGTCCCGTGCGTGCAGCCACATGTCCTGTCCCTTGACATTGCGGCGCAGCAGCGCGTCGTTTTCCGCGGCATTCCTGCCGACAAGAATCGTCCAGCCTTTAAAATCGTACGCAAGCCCGGGATACTTTTTTTCCTGCTTCTGTTCCGGTGTCGCCTGACGGCGCAGCAGCTGCTGAAGCACAAACGGATTGGGCTCCCGTATCCAGGTTTCGTACGCTGCGTCAAGCCGGCTGAGCTTTTGCTTCGTCTCGGCAATTTCCGCCTCGAGCGCAGAGATTCCCGAAAGCGCTTTTTTATAGCGTTCATAATAAACGGCGGCATTTTCTGCGGCAGTTTTTTCAGGGTCTATGCGCACGGCGGTTTCCTGCCCCGTTTCATAATCCGTGCACACGAGGGTGCCGGTTTTTGCCGCCTGCGAAAGATCATGGCCGTACGTCAGTATGAGGTCTCCCTCGTGTTTGAGCCGGTCCGCGGCGTCAAATTCGCGGCAGCGCTTTGTCAGCCGCTCAAGATGCGCCTCAAGGCGCGTGCGGTTTGACGTGTACATGCGTTCGGCCTGCTCAAGCAGCGATTCCCGCGAAAGCGACTGCGCGTGTTCGCTGTACCAGCGGTCGATATTCTCGCTGAATGAGTGAAGCCCCTCGCGGTCAAAATCGAACGTGCGTACAGTGCGCGCCGCCGCTTTTTCGTCAGGCGTCTCGCTCCACGGCGGAACGGCAAACACGCCGCCGGTTATTTCTCCGCGCGCGGGACGGCGGTAAAACGTATCCAGGATGATATTGTTCGTGTCAGTAACGATGATGTTTGCCGCGCCGCTCCAGAGCCTGATATACATGCTGAACGATTCTTCACCGTGCGTGAGCCTGCACGCGATAACGCGCTCCTGCCCCAGCTGCCTGATGGCGGCGATGCGGCTGCCTTTGATGCGCGCGCGCATGAATTCCATAAAGCGCAGCGGCTTGTCGTTTTTTGGAATGGCGATATGCGTTTCGTGAATACGGCACGCGCCCGCTGCAAGACAGATGAGCACCGTTTTTGCCTCGCCCTGCCGGTACACATGGAGTGCGAGGCTGTCGTATCCGGGCTGCACAATCTGCTGGATAAACGCGCCTGCAAGATTAAGCTCTTCAAGAACAAGATCTATTTCTTTCCAATTCAGCGACATATGTGAACCAACGTCTCTTTTTCAGTACTGTGTTTAGAAGATGCACGTTTTGGAGCACAGTTCCAAAACTGCGGTCAGCTTGTTACCAGAGTCCCAGCAGGTGCTGCATGACGAGGCTCACGGCGGTGATGCCAGCCCAGCAGCAAAAGCCCAGCAGCAGCGGCTTGCCGCCTTTTTTCACGAGCATGACGATATTGGTGTTGACGCCGATGGCGGCCATCGCCATGACGATAAAGAACTTGCTGAGCGTTTTCAGCGGACTGAACACATCGGCGGAAACGCCTGCGCTTTCGGCAATCGTCGTGATAACCGAGGCGAGCACAAAATACAGAATGAACATCGGGAATATCTTTGCTGCGCTGAATTGCACGCCGCCTGCGCCGCCGGTTTTGCGCGTTCTGCGCGCGCGTATAAACGCGAGACACAGCGTAATGGGAATAATCGCGAGCGTGCGCGTGAGCTTGACGACCGTTGCACCTTCGAGCGTATTGCCGCCGTGCATGCCGTCCCATGCCGCCGCCGCCGCGGTAACGGAAGACGTGTCGTTTACCGCGGTGCCGGCAAAGAGCGCGAATCCTTCATCGGTCATGCGGAACACGGAGTCTCCCAGCGTGGGAAACAGCAGCGCCGCGGCAACGTTGAACAGGAATATCACTGAAATCGCCTGCGCTATTTCTTCATCGTCGGCGCCGATAACGGGAGCCGCCGCCGCGATGGCTGAACCGCCGCAGATGCTTGAGCCGACGCCGACGAGCGCGGCCGTTTTTGCCGGTATTTTGAGCGCGCGATAGAGCGCGAACGCGATAACGAGCGCCGCCGTTATGGTGGCGGCGATAACGGGCAGCGACTGTGCGCCCGTCTGGAGCACTACGGACAGATTCAGCCCGAACCCGAGCAGCACGACCGCGTATTGCAGTATCTTCTTTGACGTAAACGTGATGCCGTCTTTTATGTGTTCTTTATTTTTGATGCACACGCCGAGCATCATTCCGGCAAGAATGGCAAATACCGGAGCGCCCACAACCGGCACGAGCGTGCCCAGATACCATGAAGGCGCGGCGATGACGCATGCGAGCAGCAGTCCCGGCAGGAACCGCAGAATCGAGTCAGCTGTTTTCATAATACACCTTGCAGTATAAGACTGTATTTCGCATATACTACTAGGTAAGGCAGAGCATTTCAAGGGAAAACGGCTTAAATCCGTATTTTTCGTAGAACCTGATTGCGCCGTCGTTGCCGTGCGTTACGTTTACCGCGATTGTCCTGATGCCGTTTTGCCGCAGCGTGTCCATCGCGGCGTTCATGAGCGCCGTGCCGTGCCCCTGTCCGCGCAGTTCCTCGCGGACAAAAATCATTTCTATATCGGCGCTTGAGCGTATCGTATGGTAGCTGATGAGGCAGAATCCGTCATGCCAGTCGTCATTGAGCGTGAAAATGCGCACTGCCGCTCCTTCGCGTATCTTTTGTTCGAGAAATTCGCGGCGCGTTTCAAACTGGAATGTACGGAAATACTCGGCAAAATACACTGACGTGCGGATATTGCTTTTCATCAGTTCCTGCCAGAGATTCCTGATCTGCTCTATTTGGCCGTAATCGTGGACAGAAATCATAAAGGCTCCCGCTGTATGCGGGTTTAAGTATAGCACGTTTTGGTTTCGGCGCAAGGGGCAGCGGCAGTTACTCTGCACGCTGCCCGTGCGGGCTGCTTTTCGTCGCGGGTCTCCGCGGGTGATTCTGCGTGTGCACGCGGGCTTGTTTCTCTTGCGGGTTCCCCGCGGGGTGTTTTTTACAGCCTGCGGCTGGGGCTCTTTCTTATTCTCTATAATTTG
>DXHG01000037.1 GCA_019113455.1 Candidatus Treponema faecavium
TGTTTGCGCCGTACACCTCGCCGCACTGAGAAGCGATTTCAAGCACCTTTTCGGGCGCAAGCCCGATAACGGCCGCCATGCCCGGCGCACGTCCGGCCGAACGTGCGGCAATTCCGTCGCACACCGCCTGCATAATCTCACCGCGGCGCTTTACAACGCGAATTGTGTCCTCAAACGAAAGCACGCCGCTCGTGCACAGCGCGGGAAACTCGCCCAGACTAAAACCGGCACACGCAGCAGGCGTAATGCCTTTTTCTTTGAGTGCGGCAGCAACGGCTAACGACGCCGCCGTAATCGCAAGCTGACTGCGGTCGCTCCGCGAAAGCTGTTCTGCCGGTGTATCCCACAGCAGCGCCGTAATGTCTTCTCCGGCAATCTCTGAGACGCGGTCAATACACGCGCGCGCGGCCTGAGACGCCTCGCACACGTCCTTCATCATGCCCTGCGTCTGAGCGCCCTGCCCCGGAAATAAAAAAGCGTATTTCTTTACCATCGTATTACACAGCCTCCCCATGTTAAACCGGCTCCAAAGCCGGCAGAAATTATCGTCATGCCCTCGCGCAGCCTGCCTTGCGCAACAAGATCGGCGTACGTTATGGGAATCGACGCGGCGGAAGTATTGCCGTACTCTTCCATATTATTTACTATTTTTGCAGAATCGATGCCTAACCGTTTTGCGGCGGCAGCCAGAATACGGCTGTTCGCCTGATGGCACACCACCAGATCAACATCGTCGATAGAAAGCCCTTCTTTTTCCAAAAGTCTTTCTACCGTTTCAGAAAGCACGCGCACGGCAAACGTGTATACGGCCCTGCCGTTCATGCGGATATGGCGCTGCTCGTCTATAAAGAGCTCTCCGCCGCCCGCGCCGTCGGCGCCGAGAATCACCTCGCCGATGCCTTTCTGCCTGGAATCGTCTGCGGTGCGCTCAACAAGCACCGCGCCCGCGCCGTCGCCGAACAGCACGCACGTTGACCGGTCGCTCCAGTCGACGATGCGCGTGAGCGTCTCCGCCCCGCACACCAGCGCGTATCTCCAGCCGCGCCGCTCAAGGAGCCCCGCAGCGGACTCAAGCGCGTAAATAAAACCCGAACACGCCGCCGACACGTCAAATGCCGCAGCCTTCACCGCGCCGAGCTTTGCCTGAATCAGGCACGCCGTTGCCGGAAACCCCTGATAATCGGGAGTCGCCGTGGCGCACACGATAAGATCGACAGCGTCCGCAGACACGCCCGCCTGCTCAAGCGCTTTCTGACACGCCCGCGCGCCAAGCACGGACGACGTCTCATCCTGAGCGGCAACGTAGCGGCTGCCGATTCCCGTATGACTGCGAATCCACTCGTCTGATGTTTCCAGTTTTTCATCAAGCGCCTCATTCGGCATTTTCTGCGCCGGAACGGCGTTTCCCGTTCCCCGTATCACAACAGCCATGTATGTACCTCAAACACGAATCGCGCGTAATTAACGATGACAAATCAAAAAGATTTTGTCAACGGAAAACAGCTATAGAATAACATATATACAGAAAATGTCAATATGGTGAAAGCTGCACGCGCACGTTATTTTGCACGCTGCGCGTACGGTACAGGATTTGCAGTTCACTGCGGGGTGTTTTTGCGTTTGCACGCGCAGCTTTTTTCTTTGCGGGTCTCCAGCAGGGTATTTTTATGCGCTGTACGCAGCTTTTTTTCTTTGTTATTCTCCATAATCCGTTTTTCTGGAGCGGGAGAGGAACCGTTGCTTCAGAAGCGTTGTTCCTTTGCCGCCCCAGTCACACTCTCTCTTCCAGCACTGTGCCGATACAGTCACAAGTTTTGGAACACTGCTCCAAAACTTGGCAGCCCGAGCAGAAGTCTGTACATAACCTGTAAGTCAGCTTACTATAGCAGTCAAGTCAGTTTGCCGTGATCATTAAGTCAACTTGACTAAGCGGCTATAGCAGCTTGCCGTAACCGTTAAACTAATTTGCCGCAGCCACTCGATCAGCTTGCCGCGGTCATTAAGTCAACTTAACACAGCCACGGAGTCAACTTGCCATAACTGTTAAATCAATTTACCACAGATGTGCGGTTGGATTGCCATAACCACGAAGCTAACGTAACACAGCTGCTCAATCAGTTTGCCGCGGTCATCAAGTCAACTTAACACAGCCGTGAAGTCAATTTGCTATAACCACAGAGTCAGCCTGCCGCGGGAGCTCGGTCAATCTGCGCAGACGATGCCTGTCATGCGGCTGCTGCGCCGCACAAATAGAACGTGCGCAAGCGCAGCAGCTAAACAGCAGCGGAATGCAAGCGCAAAAACACTCCGCGCGGGAGACCAGCAGACAAAAAGGCCTGCCTAGATGTCAGCGATATTGCCGGCGGAAACGATGTGGTGCCACTTGTTGCAGAAACACAGACGGTGTTCCGCATCGGATTCGTCCGTCATGAACAGGAGCGTCTCTTCTTCAAGCTCTTCAACACGTGCAATCGCGCCGCCAAGCAGTGCCGATACGCGCGCCGCGGCGGCCTGTATGCGCGCCTGCAGGCCGCCGAATTTGATATCGAGTACCTCGCGCCCCTGCATTTTGTAGTCTGCGCTCCAGAGCGCGGCGCGCTTTTCATGCACAGCGGGCAGCAGATCAGAAAGCCACTGTATGCGGCGCAGAATCGATTCAAGCGCCGCCGTGTCCCGCGCATGGTACGCGTTCCGCAGCTCGTTTCCGATATTCGCTTTTGCCGCAAGAAACTCCGCAAAGAGCGCGTAAAACTCAAACACCGTCCGCATTTCACAGCCATGAGGCGCGCTTTCAGCTGCGGCGCGCACGTCCGCGCACAACTTGCGGTAGTGTTCGTCAAGCGGGAGCCCCGCAATCTGGCGATCAAAAAGCCCAAGCAGTATGTCTTGATAAAAGAGATATTTTGACGGATTGTCCGCACCGTCTGCATACGGCTTTACCCCCGGCGCGCAGTCAAAGCGGTCAAGAAGAAGCAGCGCGCGCGCATCTGTTCCCGTAAAAAACGCGCACCACCGGTCAAGCGCGTCGCTGTCAGGATCGCCGTCCCCGTAACAGCACAAAGCCGCATACACAAGCGGAAACAGCACCGTTTCAAGCGGCGTTTCGCAGCCGTAATCGCCCCACGCCGTGAGCATTACGGACGGCACGCGCTGCCGCCTGCACGCCGCAATGCCTGCGCGCAGCGTCGCCATTGCCTTTGTATACGCGGGAGAAAATCCGTTCCATATCCACGTTCCCCCGGCAAAGATAATCCGCTTGCAGAGCGTTTTATGCATTGAAAGATAGTGTTCGTAAAACGATTCATCGTCGTGATAGTAGTCCCAGTACACGAGCGACACGTTTTCAGGCACCGTGAAACTTGAAAAATCAGCGTCAGTTACGTCGTAGTAGCCGCCGGTCGGGGACACGCACCTGAAAAACATGTCGCTCCAGATGCTGGGCCGCAGATTGTATTTGGCGCAGATTTCCGCCGTCTTTTGCAGATGCGCGCGCAGTATTTCAAACGGGGGCCGGTAGCCGTGCCGCTTGAGATACACGCCAAGTCCGAGGCCGTGCGCCTCATCCATTCCCAAATGAATCTTATCGGTAGAGAACGGCGCGCTCACGGTGCGGATAAGCGTTTCCACAAATGCGTAGACGCGTTCGTCTTCCGCTAAAAGGATGTCTTCCGTGTCCTTGAGCTCGCTCGCACTGTCCCAGCGCAGGAACGAATGAAGGTGGGCAAGCGTCTGAATACAGGGAATCAGCTCAATATCAAACAGCGCCGCGTAGTCGTTGAGCGATGCAAGCTCATCGCGAGTATAGCGGCCACGGTACGCGCCAAAGTACGGATACTCAGGCACCTCGTATGTGTCTTCCATATACATATACACCTGCGTAATGCCGAGCCACGCGCAGCGGCGCAGGAGCTCGCGGAACTTCTGCACCGTAATAACGCCGTTTCGCGAACAGTCAAACATTATGGCAATGTCGCTGAACTGCGCCGCGCAGCTGTATTCGGATACATCGCCGTGCAGCAGAAAGAGCCCGAGCGCGCGGCATATTTGCGAAAACCTGCTGCCGAACAGCTCCGTTTCAGTACCGCGCACCGAAAAACCAAGACGACCCGCGCCGCTCTCCATGCGCATCGTTATATTATACGAGGCTTCTCCGCGGCCGTACAGAAAGAGTTCGTTTTGATTATTGCAGTATAATTCGCGCAGCGCTTCCCGGTACCGTTCGGGAACGCCGTCAAAATGCAGTGTACACATTTCCTGCCCCTTTGTATGTTATACAGTATGCCGCAATTATAAAGGGAAACGCCGCGCGCGTACAGGCGACGGGAACAGGAGGCAGTCCGTGCGCGGCGTTTCAGCGGAAGGTTATTGCACACTGCTCGCCGTCTGCCGTGCGGCAAGCAGCTTTTCAAGTTTTTTTGCAAGCGCCTGAACAATGATGTGGCAGGGATTTGTACCGCTTTCGCCTAAACGAAGCCGAGAAAGCCCGTTGCACTGCAATGTACCAAAAGTGTCAATCATATATGAAGTAAGTTCATACACCAGTTCGCTGCCTTCTGTATTATGCACGTTTGTTTTATCTTTTTGCGCAGTCAAAAGCCCGATAATACCGACCGCCACGGTAAATGCACCGCAGCAGGAACACTCTGTCTGCATACCGACACCCATAAGAGAAAACAGTTTTCTGCTCTCTTCTGATAAATTGAGATGATAATACTCATTGCAGGCGTTAAACATCGCTTCTGCGCAGGTCAGGTCTGTATCGATGTGGTATACGTTTACCAGCGCATGCAGCCGCATATGTGTCATGCCATACTCCACACGCATAGTTGTTTGTTTTCTAGGCTCCGCTGCGCCGCGCGCAGGTGCTGCCGCCTCCAGCGCCATCTGTCCCGGATCAAATGTATTCATAGAAACTCCTTTACTGACTCTGCCGTGATACTGCTTTCCTCACTTAAAAAGTCAGGCAAAAATGCGCAGATATTATGGACGGTAGCGCTTGCCGCTCACCGTCTGCGCAAACACCGCGGCTATATCGTGCGCGAGCGGTTCGTACAGCAGGCGGCGTTCCAGACGCAGAAAGGCCGCGCGCGATATGTTTCGTGCGCCGAACCGCGCCACATGCGACGTATACACCTGCGAATCGATAAGCCTGCCGCCGCACGCGGCAAATGCCTGCACAAACAGCGCAAACGCCGATTTTGCCGTCTCGCTTTCCAGAGAAAACATCGATTCGCCAAAGAACACGCTGCCGATAAGCACGCCGTAGAAGCCGCCGACAAGCGCTGCACCGCGACGCACTTCAACGGAGTGCGCAATACCGCCGCGGTACAGTTCGGCATATACTTCGCGCATACGGCTTCCGATCCACGTGCCGTACTGCCCGGGGCGCGCGGCAGACGCGCAGTTTTCGATAACGCGCTCAAACGCCGTATCCATCGTGTATGTGTACGGCGTATGCGACAAAAACCGCCTGAGCCGCTTGGGCACGTGCAGTTCTTCAGGGAAAAGCACAAAGCGCGGGTCGGGGCACCACCACATAACCGGTTCGCCGCGCGCCTCGTCGTACCACGGAAAAATGCCCTGCATATAGGCAGACACAAGCAGCTCTTCGTCCAGTTCCTCTGTGGCGCAGACGATGCCGGGCGCTGCCGCGTTTTCAGGATCAGGAAAGCGGTACATCATCATTCCGTTCCGGCGCCGGCG
>DXHG01000038.1 GCA_019113455.1 Candidatus Treponema faecavium
AGCAGGGACTGGCGATGATTATCGGCGCGTACGTAACCGGACTGTCGCTTTCGGGCACGGATATCGCCGCCGTTATTGAAGAGCGGATTCACGGGCTGTACGAGTTTTTTGTGCCGCTGTTTTTTGCCGTCATGGGCATGATGGTAAACGTTGGGGAAATGCTGTCAGCCGAAGTGCTCCTTATCGGCGTTGTGTATACCGTTGCCGCAGTGCTCGCGAAAATCATCGGCTGCGGCCTGCCGACGCTCGCGCTCGGGTTTAACGCAAAAGGTGCGATGCGCATCGGTACGGGCATGATTCCGCGCGGAGAGGTGGCGCTCATTATTGCCGGCATCGGTATCACGGCCGGCATTTTAAGTGAACAGCTGTTCGGCGTCGTTATCATGATGACGCTTGTAACGACGCTCGTTGCGCCGCCGCTTTTGAATCTGACGCTGCGCCTGCCCGGCCGCGGCACGAAAAAAGAGACGAATTCGGGAGACGCCGCGTCGATGACGTGGGATTTCGGCACGGACGAAATTGCAGACCTCGTTGTCGATATTCTTTTAAAAGACTTAAAAGCAGAAGGCTTTTATGTACAGATGATGAACATAGACGAAGGACTGTCTCAGGCGCGAAAAGGGGATATATCGCTTTCCATTATTGAACAGGAAAATGTGGTTACCATAGAGACGGCGCAGGAAAACAGCGGCTTTGTAAAAGCCGCGCTGTACGAAGTGGTGCTGCGCCTCAGCGATTCCGTGCAGGATTTGAAAAACAGCTGCGACGCAGAAACGCTGAAAAAGGAATTCGCGGAATCGGCGATACCGTTTGACCCTGAGCTGCTTAAGCTGATTACGCCGAATGTTGTGTGCGCGGAGCTTAAAGCCGCCGACAAGGACGGCGTGCTGCATGAGCTTGTCGCGCTGCTTTCCAACTCAGGCAAAGTACGCGACTGGGAACTTGTGTACCGCGACGTTACCGACCGCGAAGCCTCTGTGAGCACCGGTATGCAGCACGGCGTGGCAATGCCGCACGCCAGGACTGACGGCGTTGAGAACATCTGCGTTGCCGTCGGTATTAAAAAGGAAGGAATTGAGTTCGGTTCTCTTGACGGAAAGCCGTCGACAATATTCGTCATGCTTGCATCTCCTAAGAAAACGGAATCTCCGCACATTCAGTTTCTTGCGTCGATGTCCGCCGTGCTGCGAAGCGAAACGGTGCGCGATGCGCTGCTGAAAGCGCAATCGGCCGCGGATATTACCGCGATTATCCGCACCGCCGCAGGCAAACAAAAGTAAGGAGGCGCGTATGCCGCTTGAAGAACAGATGCGCACGGGCAAGCTCTATGTTGAGTTCGGTCATGCCGCCGCCGCAGACCGCGAGTATGAGAAAGTTATCGAGGCACAGCGCGTGCGCGCCAAGGAGCTTGCGTTTGATTACAACGCGGCGCGGCCTTCAGATTATGAGACAAAAAACCGCATCCTGCAGGAGCTGCTCGGAAGCGTCGGCTCAGATGTGTTTATCGAAGCGCCGGTGCATTTTTCGTACGGATGCAATACGCATATCGGGCATCACTTTTATGCAAACTTTAATCTCACAGTTGTAGACGACGCTGAGGTGCATATCGGCAATTACGTGATGTGCGCACCGAACGTTACGATTTCAGTAACCGGCCATCCGGTATACGGAGAGTTCCGCAGAAAAGGAGCGCAGTTTTCGCTTCCGGTGCATATCGGCAATGATGTCTGGATAGGCGCGAACGCGGTCATCCTCCCCGGCGTAACTATCGGCAGCAACGTTGTTATCGGTGCAGGGAGTGTCGTAACGCGCGATATACCCGATAACTGCGTCGCATTCGGCGTGCCCTGCCGTGCGGTGCGGGAGATAACGGCTGAAGACGCCCGCTGGATCAGAAAAGGCGTACCGCTTAATGCGGATTGGGACGCCTAGCACACAATAAGACCGGAGCCGCCTGCGCGCCGCTCCGGTCTTATTGTTTACTGCAGTTTCTGTATGTACATCGCTATCTGCTTGTCCATAAGCGTTATATGGTCTACAAGCCAATGCACGAGAAAGAGATAAAGCTGTTCGATGTCAATATCGATGCCGTTTTCAAAATCCTGTATCGTTGCCGCGACGCGCTCGTTTATCTTTATGTGCTGCTGCCTGTGCGAGCGTATAAACGGAAACTGCACTTCCTGCATCAGCATTTCTTCGCAGCTGAAATGATATTTGGCGTAGTCGCTTAAATCGGCGATAATGTGTTTGAGCTCCTGTGCATCCAGTCTGCGCTCCAGAATAAGCACGTACATGCGCTCGGCAATTTCAAAGAGTTTTTTGTGCTGCAAGTCAATCAGTTCATGTCCGACCAGATACAGGTCGTTCCACGGAATATGTTTCATGTAATTTCCTTATGTGCGTATCCAGCTCGTATTATGCGCCCTTACGCGCGGAAATGCAATCTGTTTCGTTTTGTTATTTGTATTTTTTTATGCATTATTTTGCGTTACACACTTTTCAAAATGAAAGTTGACAGGTACAATATAACCTGAAGGGATGGCTTGTGCTCCTTCTGTCAGACTGTCAGTTATATGAATGTATTCCAGGAGTTATTAAGATGAAATTACGGTGGAAAATCACAATCGCTTCGCTTGTGTCGGCGCTGATTCCCTTTTTGCTGGGAATATGGTTTTTGATATCGATGTCGCTGGCGAACGGAACGCAGCAGGCGCAGAATCTGCTGTCTGAGTACGCGGGCCGCGTGGGAGAAGGGCTTTCCAGTTTTTTTGGCACAGCGCGCAGCGTTGCGCTGAGCGCGTCCGGTCTGCAGAGCGTGCGGGAAGGAGACTGGTCTCGCATCAGGCTTAATTTGCAGAGTTTCTGCGATGCAAACCCGTCTATCGCGATGATGAGCTATGTCGACCGGAACGGCTTTGTCTATGAATCGAATACGGTGGGCAATCTGGCGCAGGGCGGAAGGCGCACGGAAAACGATGCCGACCCGAATGCGGCGCCGCTGACGCTTTCTGACCGGGACTACTTTATTGAGCTGGTAACGAACAACCCCGGCGGACAGCCGAAAACATTTACCGGAGACGCGTATGTTATCCGCGGCGGCACGGCAAAAACGATCGTAACAAGTTCTGCGATAACATCAAATGGCAGAGCCATCGGCGTTATCAACACGACGCAGACGGCGGTTGAGCTTGCCGCAACTTATGCGACGCTCGTTGATGACTTTGAGACGATATTCGGGCAGGAAGCGCATCTGATTATGATTTCCGATGAAGATCAGATTGTAAGCCATCTCATGTGGGACACGACGGTGTCCGACTACACGGATGCGACGCTCGCGTCAACCGATTTTATCGCGCTTGACACGCTTACGGAGCCTACAGTTCGCGCGGTTAGCGAGCTTGAGCAGACAAACGCGCCGATGATTCAGTTTCAGCGCGAGGGCAAAGACTTTTTTATGACGCAGCAGCATCTTGACGGTACGCCGTTCTCGCTCTATTTGCTTGTGCCGGTTGATTATATGCTTGCGTCAACGCAGACGCTGCTGAATTTTGCCGGCGCGATGGTTGTTATCGTTGCGCTCATAATATTCGGCGTGCTGTTTGTGCTTTCTTCCATTATTTCCCGCCCGCTCGTGATGACCGAGCGCACGCTCAATACTATCGCGCAGGGCGGCGGCGATCTGACGACAAAACTCGAGATAAAGGGCAAGGACGAGCTTGCGAGCACGGGCGCATCGTTCAACAAGTTTATCGGCACGCTGCATGATATGATTTCGCGCGTTGACACGAGCGCGCGCTCAATGTCCGCGGTGGCGGCGGAGCTTGAAGACAACGCGTCCAATATTCAGCGCGACGTTACTTCCATTGTGGGAAGCATTTCGGAAATGAACTTTGCCGTTGAGGAGCAGAGCGCTTCTGTTACGGAGACATCGGCGACGATTACGCAGATAACAAAGAATATCGAAAGCCTCACGAATCAGATTGAAAACCAGTCGTCGGCTGTTACCGAATCTTCCGCGGCGATACAGCAGATGGTTTCGAACATCAATTCCATTTCCGCAAACCTGACTAAAGCGTCGCAGAACTTTGACGGTCTGCGAAAGACGTCTATCGAAGGCAAAACAAGCATCAATAACGTGCAGGATCTGGTGAATCAGTTTGCCGCGCAGTCGGAACAGCTGCTTGAGGCAAACAGCGTGATTGATTCCATCGCGAGTCAGACGAACCTGCTTGCGATGAACGCGGCGATTGAGGCGGCTCACGCGGGAGAGGCAGGCAAGGGCTTCTCCGTCGTTGCCGACGAAATCAGAAAGCTTGCGGAAGACTCCGCTGCACAGTCAAAGACGATTGCGGGTCAGCTGAACGCGGCCGTTTCTTCTATTGGAGATATCGTAAAAGCGACCGGAGAGGCAGACAAATCGTTTGATGCGGTCGCCAGTGAGATTGACTCCATTACCGGACTTATCAAAGAAATCACGTTCTCGATGACCGAGCAGAACGAGGGCAGCAAGCAGGTGCTTGAGGCGCTCGGCGATATTCAGGATGTAACGGTGCAGATACGCGACGGTTCCGTTGAAATGAACAGCGGCACAGAAACGATTCTCAATGAGATGAACCGGCTGTCAAACGTGTCTCAGCAGGTGCAGGAAAAATCGACGGCGATTGCCGTTGCGGCGGAGGCAATAGACACGGCGGTGTCACATATTGTTGAAAACTCCGAAGTGAATAAAAACGCAATCAGCACGCTGCAGGGCATTACGGGCAAGTTTAAGCTGTAAGCCGCCGCGCATGGCGGATATTGCAGCCGGCATCACATAAACCGGCACATTTTGAGGGAGCACCGCATGGTTTGGCCTCACAATGTGCCGGTTTTTTTGTCGGCTTTTCACGTTTTCTTAAGCGGATTGGCATTTGACGGAAGAAATCGAGAGGTACCGTATCATTTAGCCACTGGCAAATTTTTTGTTTGTTATGCCTCTGATAAAGTTATACAGATACTATCTGCAATGCCCAGTGCTGGAGTGGTGAGCGGAGCATCCGCCTCGCAGTGAACTGCAATCTGCCGCCGCAAGGATCGCGTACAAAGTAAATGCCGCTGCTCTGACACATGCAGGCTTCCCATTGACAAAGCGGCGGCAGGCAGAGACAATATCCGAATGAGCAAGTATATTATTGTAACCGGCGGCGTATGTTCCAGCCTGGGCAAGGGCGTCGCCGCTTCTTCTGTCGGGAGCCTGCTTGAATGCGCCGGCTTTTCTGTCGCCATGATGAAATGCGATCCGTATATCAATGTCGACGCGGGCAACATGAGCCCGTATCAGCACGGTGAAGTATATGTTACTGAAGACGGGGCGGAAACCGATCTTGATTTAGGCAATTATTCGCGGTTTACGAACGTAACGCTTACAGAGTCCAATTCGGTTACAACAGGAAAGATATACAGCGAAGTAATTAAAAACGAACGCGCCGGCCGCTATAACGGCAGAACTGTGCAGGTGATTCCGCATATAACGGATGAAATAAAGCGGCGCATATTGGCAGTCGGGTCGAGAAGCAATGCTGATGTCGTGATTGTCGAAATCGGCGGTACGGTCGGCGATATAGAGTCCATTCCGTTTCTTGAAGCGGCTCGCCAGCTTATCCGCGAACTGGGAAAAGGCAATGCGCTTTCGATGCACCTGACGCTCGTGCCGATTCTTACCGGCGGAGAAATGAAGACAAAGCCGACGCAGCACTCGGTAAAGCAGATGCAGGAAATCGGCATTCAGCCTGATGTGCTCTTGTGCCGCGCGGAGATACCGCTTGACGAGAGCCTGCGCCGCAAAATCGCGCTGTTCTGCAATGTGTCGTGCGGCGCGGTGTTTTCTTCTATTGATGTAAGCCAGACAATTTATGAGCTGCCGGTGAGTTTTCATGAGCAGGGGCTTGACGCGTGCATTATCGAAAAACTGAATCTGAAAAAGACCTCGGCTGATATATCTATCTGGACTGATTTTCTGCACAAGATTCAGTATCCTGAACGTACAGTCTGCATCGGCATGGTCGGGCAGAAAAATTATCTTGATGACTGCTTTAAGTCCGTGCGCGAATCGCTTTTGCATGCGGCGGTGTCGGGATGCAGCGCGCGCCTTGAAATACGTAAGATAGACGCGGAGGCGCTTGAGTCAGGCGCGGATGCGGCTGCGTTTTTTGAGGGTGTGTCAGGCATTATCGTTCCGGGCAATTACGGGCAGCGCGGCTTTTTGGGCCTGCTCGCGGCCGTCAAATACGCGCGCGAGAACCGCGTTCCCTATCTGGGCATAGACCTTGGTATGCAGATGATGGCTGTTGAACTGGCGCGCACGGTGCTTGGGTGGCAGGACGCGGATTCCACGGAGTTTGTGCAGCACACAAAGCATCCCGTTATCAGCCTGCCTGAAGAACAGGCGGGGCTTGCGGCAGCCGGCATTATGAAGCTTGGCAATGTATCCGTTTTGTTGGAGCCTGAAAGCGCGCTTGCCGCCATTTATGCCGCTGAACATAATCTGATTCAGGAGCGCCACCGCAGCAAGTATTCGTTTGACCGGCGCTATGGGGCGGAACTCAGCGGGTGCGGGCTTAAGATGACGGCGTTTGCACAGGATGGCATGACGGAGGCATTTGAGTGGGACGGCCACCCGTGGGGAATCGGCGTGCAGTTTCACCCTGAGTTTGTGTCAAAGCCGTCGCGTCCGCACCCGCTGTTTACGGCGTTTGTGCGCGCCTCGCTTGACGCGGCCGCCGCGCGGGGGCTTTCGGATTGACGTTCCTGCGGCTTGTGCTCGGAACGGCCGCCGCGTTCTGCGCCGTTTCGTGCTCGCTTGATTACGGCAGCGAAGAAGCTGCGGAAACGCAGGTTATTCCTGAGTATTCGTTTACACAGGCTGATTTTATGCAGTATGAGGACGGGCAGCTCTCGCTTTCGATGACGGCGGCCGGCATGGAACAGTACCGCGATGACGATGCGCTGTATGGTTGCGACATATCTTTTTTTGTGTACGACGAAGACGGCAGCGTATCCGCAGACGGCGCGTGCGGCCTGATTTCCGCCGATACGAACACGGACAGCTATACGCTTTCCGGCGGCATCAGGATTAACGGCTACGAAGAAGAGCTCACGTTTGCCGGGGAAAAACTCCGCTGGAACGGCAGCACGGAACAGCTGTCCGGCGGCTCAGGCGATACGGTGTCAATTACGCAGGAAGGCGATTCGCGCGTGGTTGTAACAGGGCGCGGTTTTGCGGCAAGCGGCATAAGCCGCACGTATGCGTTTTCAGGCGCAGTGTCGGGAACGATAGAAACGGCTGAAAGCGCCGATGAAGCGCATGACTAACCGGATAAACGCCTGCGGGTACTGCCGCTTTCTTGTGTGTGCCGCCGCCGTGTGCTGCACGCTTTTCTGCGCCGCCGCAGAGACGATTTCTTTTCGAGCTGACCGGATGTCGGGAAAGAACAGCGATGCAGAAGACTCTTCGCTGCTTGAAGGCAATGCGTTTATTAAAACAAAAGACATGGAAATATCTGCTGATACGATAGAGCTCAGCGGCGATGACTTCCGGTTTATTGCCGCCTCCGGCACTGTTTCCGGAAAAAACACGAGTTCCGGCCTTGAGTTTACGTGCGGCAGTATGAGGTATGACCGCGAGTCAGAGATCGCGTGGCTTGAAGACACGGTGCATCTTATCGATACGGAAAACGATACGGTTGCTGACGCGCAGATAGTGGAATATAACCAGAACACCGATGTCGCGGTGCTGCAGATAGGCGTACAGCTCGTGCAGGATACGACAACGTGTACCTCCGAATTTGCGATTTACCGCAAACAGCAGCAGCTGCTTGAGATGAGCGGCAATCCGCAGGTGGTGCGGGACAAAGATACGTTCCGCGCGCAGGAGATTACGGTGAATCTTGATACGGAAGAGATTTCTCTTGACGGGCGGGTAAGCGGCACTGTAACGGACAGCGGGCAGGAATCCGAAGAGGCATCGCCGTGAGCACGATAGACAGCGATATACCTGAAGCCGCGTTCAGCGCGCCGCCTCAGACGGAACATGAAGCGGCTGGCTCAGACGGCGCGCAGGTGCCTGCGCACGTACTTCGGATACACAGCCTCTATAAACGATTCGGCAAAAAAGAAGTCGTGCGCGGCGTTGATTTTTCGGTGCATACGGGAGAAATTGTCGGTCTGCTCGGTCCAAACGGCGCGGGAAAAACGACGAGTTTTTACATGATTGTCGGCTTTTACCGGCCCACGCAGGGCGAAGTGTTTCTTGACGATACGTGCATCACGAGACTGCCGATGTTCCGGCGCGCGCATCTGGGCATCTCATATCTGCCGCAGGAGGCGTCTGTATTTAAGAAGCTCACGGTTGAACAGAATATCTGGGCAATTCTTGAGCACCGCCGCGACTTGACGCGCGCCGAGCGGCGGCAGAAGCTCGATGAGCTGATAGCCGAGTTTGCGATTGAGCGTATACGCAAACAGCCTGCCTATACGCTTTCAGGCGGGGAGCGCCGCCGCACGGAGATTGCACGGTCGCTGGCTATTGAGCCGAAGTTCCTTCTGCTTGACGAGCCGTTTGCCGGCATTGACCCCATTGCGGTCAGCGATATAAAGAGCATGGTGCAGCTGCTTTCGCGCCGCGGCATCGGCGTGCTGATTACCGACCACAACGTGCGCGATACGCTTGAAATAACCGACCGCGCAATTATTATCAGCTCAGGACAGATTGTTGCACAGGGCGATAAACAGACGATTCTGGAATCGCCTGTCGCGCGCCGCATTTACCTGGGCGAAGAATTTAAGATGTAGTAAAGCTCGCCGCGAGCTTTTCGGTCGTGGTGCTGATAGCGCGCGCTTCGTTTGTTGCCTCTGCAGCAGACTGTATCGCGCTGATGACGGCAGTATCCTGTTCAAGCACAAGCGCGAGGTTCTGCTTGAGCTTTGCCGATGCCTGCTGCAATGACACGACCGTTTCTGTCATGCGGTCTCCCATCGTGCTGAGTTCCGCAATCTGTTCAGACGCCTTTTTGGTGCTTTCCGTCGTGTTGTCAAGACTTGAAGCAATCTGCTGCTGCGTAGCGCTTTGCATCTGCGTCTGCTGCGAAATAGCGGCGATTGTTTCTTCCACTGCGGTGAGCGCCGTGCGCATTTCGGCAACCGCCTGTGTCGTTTTCTGCGATGCTTCCGTTGTCGCCACGATGTCGGTTATCGTCGATTTGAGCGTCTGCTTATTTGTTTTTGTGTACGCGGCGGTGTTTTCAGCAAGCTGGCGTATTTCGTCTGCGACAACGCTGAAGCCGGCGCCCGCTTCTCCCGCGTGCGCCGCTTCAATAGCGGCGTTCATTGCGAGCAGGTTTGTCTGAGCGGCAATTTTGGCAATCGCGGTATTTATTTCCTGCAGGTTTTCGGAACGCTGCGACACGCGGCTGATGTTTTCCATCATTGCCGTAACAGATTCGGCATTTGTCTGGAACGCCTGCGTAAGCGCCGCCGTGCGTGAAGTTACTTCCTGGACGGACGTAAAAATAGCAGCCGTCTGCTCAAGCATCTGGCGCGTAAGCTTTGTCGATTCCTGTATAAAAGACGCCTGCTCCTGCGTCTGAGACGCCGTCTGCGCCGCCTGCTCCGTCATCGCCGCCGCGTTTGCAATCACGGACTGCACGCTCTGCTGCGATTCTGCCATGGCGATTTCGCTGCTTTTGAGCACGTCGTCGATCCGGTGTGAGCAGTCCGTTGTAATGCTGATGGCGTCAAAGAGCTTTTGGAGTACGGCAAGCTGCTGCGTGATGCTTGTCTGTAATTCCGACATGCTGTGCTGAATGACGCCGGTAAATTCATTGATGTGAGAAGATACTGTCGCAATTTCGTCAACGGATGTGATTTCAATGCGTTCCGTGAGATTTTTGTCTGTGGAAATAAGCTGATTCATCTGTTTGATAACAGACGTATAGAGCCGCGATGTTGAGCGCGCCCAGATAAACACGAGAAAAAACATGAGCAGAATATAGAGAATAATAATCGGCAGCGCTCCGGCGATATGCGCGTGGAGCTGTGCGGCGGCTTCGGTTCCGGCGCCCCGCAGAAACGACAATTCAACTCCCGAGATGGTTATGGTGATCACCATGATGCTGATAAAGACCGGAATAATCAGCAGCTTTTTGTACTGGCGCTGTTCCTGCAGCTGCTGCGGATACGACGTGAGGTGCTGTTTTTTTAAGTTTGTTGAAACAATTACATCCCCTGCTATATATATGGCGGCGGCTTCGATAAAGCCGAGCGTGATGCAGAAAATGGCATACAGCTCAAGCTCTATCGATGCATTATAGATGCGCATGATAATCTGCGTGTACGGAATCTGGAACAGCACCGTTTGGATGATAAAAATAACGAGCCCCTTAAGCGGCACGGCGCCAAGTTTTTCGATCGCCTGCGCCTGTTCGCTGTCGTCTGAAATACGCTGTATGTCCTTGGAAATAGCCGCGTTGAGCCGCAGATACAGCGGCAGGAACAGGAGTGTTCCCAGCGGAAACAGCAGCGGCGAAACAAGCCTGATGATAAGCGGTATGCTCTCGGGCATGACAAATACGGCGAGACCGATACTGATAGCGCACGAAGCGAGCGTAACGCCTGCGATCAGGTATAAAAAAAGCGGTGGTGTTTTTTGTGTGTCTTCCATAACGATTACGAGCCCCTTTGTGTATGCACAGTATGCACATACAATATCACATTTTCTTTAATTATCAAGTGGTTTGCCGTGATTTATATAAAGAATCCTGCATGAAACAGTAAATTATTGAAATAAACGAAGTGTAAATATAATAAATCTTTCGTAAATAAGAGATTTCTGTATTTACAGCACACGCAAAGCGCCTGCCGCCGACGTCTGCGGAATTCGTATGGGCGTATCTGGCGGCATGGAGACTGTCTGTTCTATCCTTCTTTTATCCATATGTAAACGGCCCCGTGTTCTGTGCAGATACTGCGGCGTCAAACAGATCAGTGCACCGTTTGAGCGCAGGAACAGCCGCTTTACGCTGCTGTTTGAGGGATATGCCATGCTCATTCTCGCTGATGTATTCAGAGCAAAGGCTGCTGCGGTGTATTTATAACCCAGACGGTACGTTTATGATGAACGGCGGCGAGATACGCGGCAGCACCGCTGCAAATAACGGCAGCGGCGTATATGTGAATGGCAGCACGTTCAACAGGAAAAACGGTATTATTGCAGATGAAGTGTATCTCTGGGCTGCAAGCCCAGGCTTGTTTAGAGTCCAGGTTTTCGCTCTATTTTTATGTGTCCAGATATGATATACTTGCCGCATGTCCGAAAAAGAGAGAAACACCATTTTCGCCTGGATAGCAGGCATCACGGCCGCTGTATTCGTTGTTGTCGGTGCAGGCATCTGGTACGCGGCGTCCGTGATAAAGGCTGCCTCGGAAGAAACCTGCAAAGAACAGCTTGCAGACGCCGCCTCAACGGTTGCGCTTGGCATCTGGTCCAGCATAACGAGCGCGCAGAACCACCTGCGCGGATTCGCGAACGTCATTTCGTTTCTTATCATGGATCACTTTGACCATGTAGAAAGCCTGGTGTCTTATTTTTCGCCTGAAGACGGCGATATTATTTCGCGCATGGAGCTGCTGCTCCCTGACGGGCGGCTGCTGCAGTCAGGCGGCGTGTGGCGCGATATGTCCGGCCAAATTTCATTTGACCGCCTTGCGGCAAAAGGGGATCATATTTCAAGCCGCACAAAAGACATTAACGGCGAACTGATTGTCCGCATCTGCGTGCCGGTTGCCGCCGACGGCTCGGTGCAGGCGGTGCTCTGCGGTATCGTCAGATTGGACACGCTCCGCGAGCTGTTCCGCCCAGACTTGTATGACGGGCAGGCGCAGCTGTATGTAATAGAAGCGAACAGCGGGTGTTTCCTGGTTGACACGTGGCACGATTCGCTGAGCAGCGTTGCGGATCTCGGGTATCGGCCGACAGCGCCGGGCACCAAGACGGCAGCGGAGGCTGACAATGATATGAAAGCGGGGCGCAGCGGTACAATCGTGTTTACGTCCCGGTCTATCGGCGAATATCTCTACTGCCAGTACGAGCCGGTCGGCATTGAAGACTGGACGGTAATGCTTTCTGTCGCCGAAAGCGCCGTGTTTGCCGATTCGCGCAGAACCTCCTTTGTCATGAACACGCTTGCCGTCAGCGAGGGCATGATTCTCACGGTGTTTTTTCTGCTGCTGTTTGTGCGGGAACGAAAATACGCGCGGCTTACGGAACGCAGGCTGGGACAGGTGGAGTTTATTCTTGCGGTGGAAAAGCTCTTGCGGCAGGCGCCCCGGAACGGCGCGCTGTTTGAACAGGCGCTTAAGGTTGCCGCCGCATATCTCGAAGCGGATACGGCTTTTATGCTCGTTTTTGACGGCGACCACGTCAGCACTGAATTTACGTGGCAGCGGCACCCCGAACAGCGCCGTTCGTTCTCTGACGGCTTTCCGGCGCTCTGTTCCGTTCTCAAGGTGCGAAAGTCTGTGCTGCGCTACGGTCTTGACAACGAGAGCGCGGAGCCGGATGCCGGCTGCGGCGTTCTCCGCCGGATGGGCATTAAAAGCATCATGGTCGTGCCGCTGCTTGATATGGACGGTGCCGCGTTCGGCGTGCTCGGCGCGGCGGACATTGCCCCCGGCTGGGAATCGGCGCAGGCGCTTGAAGTTGTGACGAACGGCTTTTCCCTTGCGTACAGCAATATGAAAGCGTTTCGGAAATACCAGGAACTGGGAACGGTAGACAGCCTCACCGGTTTATGGAACCGCAACAAGTATCAGCTCGATATACATGAATATGAGCAGAGCAGCAATTATGACCTCGTCTGCGTATATGCTGATGCAGACGGGCTGCACAGTTTGAATAACGAGTTCGGACACGAGGCCGGCGACCGTATGCTTAAAACCGTCGCCGGAGCGCTGCAGGATGCGTTTACCGGCACGGTGTACCGCATAGGCGGCGATGAATTTGTAGCGTTTTCAGTCTGCGGCAAGGAGGAGATGTTCGCCCGTCTTGACCGTGTACGGCAGGCGGTGCAGGCGGCAGGCTATCATATATCTGCCGGCGCGGCGTGCCGGTGTGATATTCCGTTAATAGAAGATCTTATCAGAGCTGCTGAACGGGCGATGTACGAAGAAAAAGCCCGCTACTACGCCGAATCAGGCACGGCGAGATAAGTTTGCTGCAGAAATCCCCTGCACATTCCGCCGCTGTCCTGTGAGCCAGGCCCGCATGTGTTGCGCGCGCGCAGGCTTTCGCATACAATAGCGGTCATGCATCTTGATTACAAAGCGGAACTAAACGGCGAGCAATACCGTGCGGCAACCCTGATTGAGGGGCCGATTCTCATTATCGCCGGAGCGGGCAGCGGCAAGACGCGCGTTATCACGTTCCGCATGGCCTATATGCTTGAAAAAGGTATTCCGCAGAGTCAGATTCTTGCGCTTACGTTTACCAATAAGGCGGCGCGCGAGATGGAATCCCGCGTAAAGGAGCTTACGGGGCGCAAGCTGCAGAATCTTACGGTGTCGACGTTCCACGCATTCGGCGTGCGTATTCTCAGGCAGGATATAGAGCGTCTCGGCTGGCGCAGCAATTTTTCCATCTATGACGAAACGGACCGCAGTCAGCTTATAAAAGAAACGGCGCGCGAGTGCGGGCTCGCCGCTGAGTCTCTCGACCTGTATGCGCTGGGCACGCTGTTTTCAAACGTAAAGACGGGGCGCTGGCAGTGGGGCAGCACGGCAAACGAGCAGTACCGCGCGCTGTATGACGAATACCAGCGCGGGCTTAAAATCTACAATGCCGTTGACTTTGACGATTTAATCACGCTGCCGATACGGCTGTTCCGGGAGTTTCCAGACCTCCTTGCCGCGTACCGCGAACGGTATAAATATATCATGGTGGATGAGTTTCAGGATACGTCCATTCAGCAGTATGAGTTTATGCGCCTGCTTGCCGGCAGCAACGTTGCCGTCGTGGGCGATGACGACCAGTCTATTTACTCGTGGCGGGGCGCCAATTACGAGAATATCCGTATGTTTGAACGTGATTTTCCGAACGTAACCGAAATACGGCTGGAGCAGAATTACCGGTCGACGGAAACGATTCTTGCCGCCGCCAACGGGGTCATTTCGCACAACACGAACCGCAAAGACAAGTCGCTGTGGTCGGGCAACGGTTCGGGCAAGCCAATCGAGATATACATGCCTGAGAATGAGGCAGAAGAAGCGGACTTTATCGCGGAATGTATTCAGAGCATCTGCATGGAAGAAAAGCGCCGCTACGATGATTTCGGCGTGCTCATGCGCGCAAACACGCAGGGGCGTGCCATAGAAGAGGCGTTCCTTGAAGCAAATATTCCCTACGTGATGAGCGGCGGCTCGAGTTTCTTTGAACGCAAAGAAATAAAAGACATTATCAGCTACCTGCGCGTGTGTGCAAACCATGACGACGACATAAACCTGCTGCGCATTATCAATACGCCGCGGCGCGGCATTGGCCGCAAAACGATTGAGGATATCGGCGCTGCTGCAAAGGCGCTTGACTGTCCGCTGTGGACGGCGATGCAGGTGCTGGTGCACGCGCACCGCGATCTGCTTGATACAGAGACGCTGTTTGACGAGCCTGTCGGCGGCGCAAAGCGCGAGCCGCCGGTGCTGCCGGAACACGCGTTTGACATCCCGCTCCCTGAAATAAACGCCGCGGCGCTGCAGGCGATGCACGATTTTATCGAGCTCATTACGGCGCAGCGTTCCGCGCTGCTTGGCGGCAAAGGGCTTTCTAAAAAGGTGCGCGCGTTTGTTGATGAGATACACTACAGCGAGTACCTTATCGGCGAATATCAGAAAAACGAAAAAGCCGCGCGGTTTAAGTTTCTTAATATCGAGCATCTCATCGATTCTATTGAAATGTGGGAAAACAATCCCGACAACTTTGAGCCGACGCTGTTTAACTGGCTCAACCGCGTTACGCTGCTCTCGCGCGACGATATGGATGACGAGGCGCTGCGCGGAAAAGTAAACCTGATGACAATACATGCGTCAAAAGGGCTTGAGTTTCCCGTCGTGTTTATTCCCGGAGCAGAAGAAGGGCTTATCCCGCACGCGCGGAGCCTTGAAGACGGAGAAGAAAACATCGAAGAGGAGCGCAGGCTCTTTTATGTCGCGATTACGCGCGCACAGGATAAGCTCTTTATTTCAAGCTGCCGCCGCAGAAAGCGTATGCAGGCGGTTTGCGAATGTGAACCGTCGCGCTTTCTTGACGAAATACCGCAGCAGCTTGTCGAATACCATGAACCGCTTCATGCGCTTGAAGAAGGCAAAGTGCTCGATATACTGTCGCGCATGAAGCTTTCACTGGGGCGCGCGTAGAAGAGCAGCCTCGGTTCGCGGCTATACCGTGTGCGCGATATACGACAGATAGGCGCCGTATTCTGTTTTATACGATACAGCGGCGCAGAGCAGCGTTTCTCTGCTTATCCAGCCGTTTCTGAACGCGATTTCCTCGATACACGACACGTACATGCCCTGCCGCTTTTGAATCGTGGCGATAAAGTTTGACGCTTCAAGCAGGCCGTCGTATGTTCCGGTGTCAAGCCAGGCAAGCCCGCGGCCCAGAAGTTCCACCGTCAGCCTGCCTGTTTTGCAGTATTCGTTGTTCACCGCCGTTATTTCAATTTCCCCGCGCGCAGACGGGGAAATCTGCGAAGCGATGCGTACAACGCTGTTGTCGTAAAAATAGAGGCCGGGCACGGCGTAGTTTGATTTTGGGCGTTCGGGTTTTTCTTCTATGCCGAGCACGACGCCGTTCTCATCAAATTCAACGACACCGTACGCGCCGGGGTCTTTTACATAATACCCGAAGATAACGGCGCCGCCTTCCGTTTCGATACGCCGCACGGCTTTATGCAGCGCGGCGGTAAAGCTCTGTCCGTAAAAGATATTGTCTCCCAGCACAAGCGCCGCCGCATCAGTGCCGATAAAGTCTTTGCCCACAATAAAGGCGTCTGCGAGCCCGCGCGGTTTGTCCTGCACAGCGTACGCGAACCGCATGCCGAGCTGCGTTCCGTCTCCGAGCAGCTCCTGAAACAGCGGCAGATCCCGCGGCGTTGAGATAATGAGTATCTCGCGTATACCGGCAAGCATCAGTACAGAAAGCGGATAATAGATCATCGGCTTGTCATAGAGCGGCAGTATCTGCTTTGATACCGCTTTTGTAATCGGATACAGCCGCGTGCCTGAGCCGCCGGCAAGGATAATTCCTTTCATGCTTCACCTCTGTGAGTTTGTATAACATCAGGATAGGGACATACGGCGAATCTGTCAACCGGCGCGGGCGCACACGCAGGGCAGCGGCAGAATGTACTGCACGCTATTCAATCTGGAAAAGCTCGGTGAGTCTGCGGTATACGGTGCTGATGCGTTCTTTCTGCGCGTCTGACGCGAGGCCGATAGTGTCGTCAATAAGCGACTCAAGACTTGCGATACTCTCCTGCAGTGCGCCTGAAAATGAACGCACCGCCTTGAACCAGTACGAACCATGTCCGTCGGTATACAGGCAGATAAAACCGAGCGCCTTGCCGCCCGCCTTTATCCGCGCAACGCGCAGTACCGCGTCAAGCGCGCCGATAAGCGTCTGCACCGCGTCAGCGTCCTCAATATGCACGGACAGTTTGCGTTTCCAGC
>DXHG01000039.1 GCA_019113455.1 Candidatus Treponema faecavium
GTCGGCCAGCGAGACACTTGCCGATGGCAAACGTTTCATTTGCCGACGGCAAACTGAAAATTTGCAATCGGCACGTGCGCCGCTGGCCATCGGCAAAATTCACGTCTGATAAACGGCAAAATAAAATTTTGCCAGCGGCAAATGTAAATTTTTTAAACGGGAAATTTGTCAGCCGACGGCAAATGTGCAGCAGCGCGGCGGACAGCGTGTATATATGCGTGAGAAGTGAAGTTTCTGTTAAAATTGGCACAAATATAAAAAAAATTATTTGACAAATTATTTTTTTCGGATTAGTATAGTCATAATTCGGCGTGAACGAACACATACGCTGAAATTGTTTATTTGTCAAAAACCGTAGGAGGTAAAGATGAAGAAGTTACTTGGTACCGTTTTGGCTCTGTCCGTAATCGGTGGTGTTGCATTTGCGGGAGGCAGCCAGGACACGGCTGCTGCCGGCGCGTCAGGTTCTGTTGTTTTGAACAAGGATAAGCCGGTGGTATTCTTTAACCGCCAGCCTTCAGATCCGACAACCGGCGAAATCGACATGACTTCCATGAACTGGAACGACAAGACATACTATGTTGGCTTTGATGCAGCAGGCGGCGGCGCCGTGCAGGGTCAGATGATTGTCGATTTCCTGGCAGGCAGCGATGCTTCCATCGACCGCAACGGAGACGGTATCATCGGTTATGTACTGTGCATCGGCGACGTTGGACACAACGATTCCCGCGCCCGTACAGAAGGTATCCGCAAGGCGCTTGGCACCTATGCCGGTTCAACAGATCCGGGAACAGTACAGGAAGGTTCCGTGACTGTCGGCGGCACGACATACAAAGTAGTAGAGCTTGAAGGCCGCGCGATGACCGGTACCGACGGTTCAACTTGGAATGCAAACGCCGCTACCGAAGCGATGGGCGGCTGGGCAACCAGATTCGGCGATCAGATCGATATGGTTATCTCAAACAACGACGGTATGGCGATGGGCTGTCTGCAGGCTTCAAACTATCCGGCAGGCGTGCCGATTTTCGGTTATGATGCAAACGCTGACGCTATCGACGCGATCGGAAACGGCCAGCTGACCGGTACTGTTTCTCAGAACGTTGACGCGCAGGCTGCAGGCACGCTGCAGGTTCTGCGCAACCTGCTCGACGGTCTCACCGGTGAAGCGGTATACACCAACGGCATCACCGTTGCCAACGCTGACGGCGGCAAAATCTCTGCTCCGGTTGACTATGTTGCCGATACAAAAGCGCTGCTCGCTCAGAACACCGGCGTAAACGCTTCCAACTGGCAGGATTACCGCGCGGGCGTCCGTGATGCAGGCATTGTGCAGAGCACTGCTGAAACAAAGAAAGTGCTCCTGACCATCTACAACTCAGCTGATAACTTCCTGTCAACGTCATATGTTCCGGCTCTGAACTACTATGCACCGCTGTACAACATCGACCTGACGATTGTACAGGGTGACGGACAGAACGAATCCAGCTGCCTTGACAGATTCACGAACCTGAACAACTACGACGCATATGCGATCAATATGGTTAAGACCAATTCCGGACGGGATTACCTGGATAAGCTGAGATACTAGTTATAACCGATACGGCGCGCGCTGTCTGCGCAGCGCGCGTCTGGCGCAGTTAAAAACAGTATACGGCGTATAAACAACCATGTCCCGTTTGGGGCATGGTTGTTTGTTATTACACAAAAGGGGGAAGCCTTGGATAATGAAGTTGTACTGGAAATAAAAAATCTTTCAAAATCCTTCGCGAAAAATAAGGTTCTTGACGGCATCAACCTGCAGGTAAAAAAAGGTTCTGTGCTCGGCCTGATGGGAGAAAATGGAGCGGGCAAATCAACGATGATGAAATGCCTGTTCGGTATCTATGCCAAAGACGAGGGCCAGATATCGTTGATGCACAAACTGATAGATTTTAAGAATCCGAAAGACGCGCTTGAAAACGGCGTTGCGATGGTTCACCAGGAGCTGAATCAGTGCCTTGACCGCACGGTAACGGACAATCTGTTTCTTGGACGGTATCCGACGCGGATGGGCGTTATCGATGAGGCAAAGATGTTCAAAGACAGCGCCAATTTGTTTGCGTCTCTGAATATGAATGTGAATCCCAAGACTGTTATGCGCACAATGTCGGTGTCGCAGCGGCAGATGGTCGAAATCGCAAAAGCCGTTTCGTATGACGCGAAAATTATCGTGCTTGACGAGCCGACATCGTCGCTCACTGAGCGCGAAGTAAACAAGCTGTTTTCAATCGTAAACGATCTGCGCGCAAAAGGCGTGTCGTTCGTGTATATTTCGCACAAGATGGACGAGATATTTCAGATCTGCGACGAGGTCGCCGTTCTGCGCGACGGCAAGATGATTTTTTCCAAGCCGATTAAGGAAACGAACATGAACGAGATCATATCGGCAATGGTCGGCCGTTCACTGGATAAGCGTTTCCCCGATGTAGACAATGCTCCGGCTGAGAATTATCTTGAAGTCAGAAACTTCTCGACAAAATTTGAGCCCATCCTTGAAGATATTTCTTTTTCTGTGCGCAAGGGTGAAATATTCGGTCTGTACGGTCTGGTCGGCGCGGGGCGCAGCGAGCTGCTTGAGGCGATGTTCGGCGTGCGCACGGTTTCGCGCGGCGAGCTGATGCTCGGCGGCAGAAAACTGCGGTTTAACAACAGCCGTGATGCAATGGATTACGGGTTTGCGCTTGTTACGGAGGAGCGCAAGCTGAACGGCATGTTCGGTAAAGCGAATATCGAGTTTAATACCGTTATAACGAATCTGGACAGCTATAAGACGCACGGCGTGCTGTCAAACCGCAAGATGCGGGATGCGGCGAACAAGGAAATCAAGATCATGCACACCAAGTGCGTTTCTGCCGAAGAATTGATTTCTGCGCTCAGCGGCGGCAATCAGCAGAAGGTTATTATCGGCAAGTGGCTTGAACGCGCACCTGAAGTGTTCCTGCTTGACGAACCGACGCGCGGTATAGACGTCGGTGCCAAGTATGAGATCTATCAGCTTATTATCAGTATGGCAAAGCAGGGAAAGACGATTATTGTTGTTTCCAGCGAAATGCCTGAGATATTGGGCATTACAAACCGTATCGCCGTTATGTCGAATCACCGGCTTGCGGGTATTGTAAACACCAAAGAAACAAATCAGGAAGAGCTGCTGCGGCTCTCTGCGAAATATTTATAATGAGGTTACGGAATGGCAAACGATACTACTAAAAACGGCTACGGTGTTCCTTCTCTTGATGAAGACGCAAAACTTGCCGAATACAGCAGCCAGCTTGACGCGCTGCGCCGGGACGGCGTTGCGAAAATACTGGAGCTCAATCAGGAGATTCTTACTGTTAAAAAGAATAAGCTGATTGATGCGGCGACGAAAAATAAAATTATTGCCGATCATAAGGCGCAGATAGAAAAAGCCAAGCAGATTGCGGCGCAGAACGCATCAAAAGACAAGGAACTGACAAAACAGGCTGTCGATTATGCAAACGGCGTGTTTGCGAAGTATGAAAAAGCTGTTATCGCTGCAGAGAACGCCAATATCGAACGGTTTAAGGCGGATTATGCAAAGCAGGTGCAGCGCATCAATGACGAGGCTGTCAAAAAAGAAGCGCAGATACGCACAAGTTATGCAAACAAGACGTCTGCCGATGCACAGGCTGCGCTTAAAGTTGATATTGACGCGCACCGGTATGAAGTAAAATCTGCACTGTTTGACGCAAAGAACGCATTTTCTACTGCGGTGCAGCGGGCAAAGGACGCAAAGAACCAGGCGTTTATCGATCACGTGCAGAAAAACATTGCGCTGCGCAACGGAAAGACTACGTTCTCCGAAAACTTTGTCATGAGCGTAAAGGACTATGTGTATAAGTTCAAGCTGTCAAAGTTCTTCCTTGATAACGGTCTGTATCTGGCGATTCTGGTGTTCTTTATCGTCTGTGTTATCCTTGCGCCTCTTTCAGGAAGCGGAAACCTGCTTACGCTGCCGAATATCTTTACGATTCTTGAGCAGTCATCAACACGTATGTTCTACGCGCTCGGTGTTGCAGCGCTGATTCTGCAGGCCGGCACCGACTTGAGCGTCGGACGCATGGTTGCTCTCGGCGCGGTAACGACCGGTCTTATCCTGCACCCGGGTATGAATATCGTTACGTTCTTCGGCATGGGTCCGTGGGACTTTTCCCCGATACCGATGGGCGTGCGCGTGCTTTTGGCGCTGGTGAGTTCCATTATATTGTGCGTGGCGTTCAGCGCGTTTGCCGGTTTCTTTACCGCGCGGTTTAAGATGCACCCGTTTATTTCAACGCTTGCGACGCAGCTCATCATCTACGGTCTGTTGTTCTTTGGAACGAGCGGTACGCCGGTCGGTTCCATCGACGGTGATATTAAAGACTTAATCGGCGGACGCTGGATTCTCGGTATTCTCAACGGAGAGCTTGTTACGTTCCCGAAACTGATTATACCTGCGCTTGTCGCTATCATTGTTGCATGGTTTATCTGGAATAAGACAACGTTCGGCAAGAACATGTACGCAGTCGGCGGCAACGCGGAAGCCGCGAGCGTGAGCGGCATCAGCGTATTCCGTACGACGATGGGCGTATTTATCATGGCCGGTATCTTCTACGGCTGCGGTTCGTTCCTTGAAGCGTTTAAGGCAAATGCGAGCGCCGGTACGGGTCAGGGCTATGAGCTTGACGCCATTGCGGCGTGTGTTGTCGGCGGTATTTCGTTCAACGGCGGTATCGGTAAAATCGGCGGTGCCGTTGTTGGTGTTATCATTTTCCAGGGATTAACATACTGTCTGACGTTCCTCGGTATCGATACAAACCTGCAGTTTGTGTTCAAAGGTTTTATCATTATCGCGGCTGTTGCGCTTGACAGCGTCAAGTATCTGAAGAAGAAATAACAGTCTCGCAGAGAGAGCGGGCTGCTTCCCGGCAGGGAGGCAGCCCTTTTTTATGGTCATTACGTCTGTATCTGGTGCTTTTCACCGTATATTTGGCGCACTGCGTCTTTTGCGGAGGTAAAAAGAAGCTGTATAATATGGATAATGATTTCTCTTGTATCGGCATCTACCTTGCGCATTGCGCCAAGCATCGCAATGGAATTTTCGATGATGTTCGTGTGAAAATCAGAAAGCCGCTGCGCCTTGCTCGCCTGTATGATTTCCGCAATAGTGTTTACGAGAATGCGCCGCTGCGGAATATCGAGCTTGGCGAGCAGGTTCTTTACGGTGCGGTCAATCATATGGCTTGAAAGCGAGATGCCCTGAATCAGGCAGAAGCGCGGCCCGCTGAGCACCCATGAGAATGTGTCGTGCTGCATGAGTCCCCGTTCCGTGCTTTCTACGATTGATATGGTTCCGACTTGTTCAAAGAGCATACCGACAACCGACATTTCCGGTATAAACGTGTGCACAGCAGGGATGTCAAGGCAAAAGTCTTTTGTGTCAAGCGTTTCCTGCGTGAATCCGGGGCCGTCAAAATTATATACACCCGTTATCCTGCTTTTGAGCTTTTGGCTGCATTTTGCCGCCGCATACACGGCAAGATTTCCTCCCTTTGAGTGTCCGCCGAGCAGTATGGTCTTAAACGGCCGCAGCGCCGCCGCTGTCTGCACATAGCGGACGGCCTCGTGCTGCGCCGGTATTTCCGGCAGAAACGCCATGTTAAAATCTTCTTTCCAGCCGATAAGCGTGTCGTCGGTGCCGCGGAACGCACAGAAAAGCGTTTTATTGGGCAGCACAAACGAAACAGCCGCAAACTGTTTTTCTGCCGTGCTGTCGATGATATTCACGTAGGCGCACAGCGGAATGTTTTTAAACCGCGCCGCGGTGGTGACTGAGCGCAGCAGTTCAACTGTCTTTTTGCTGATAAGCGGGCCGTTATCGCTGCGTTCTGCAAAGTCAGGTGCAGTGAAAAATCTGTCTGCTGCTTCCGCAAGCGATACGGTGTCTTTGCTTTCGAGAGCGGGAACAATACCGTCAAACTTGATGTATGAAAGCTGCACGAATATAAGACAGTCTATTTCGTTCAGCGCCGCCGCCTCAAATGATATATCGCCGCGCCACAGTACATAGTCAAGCAAGTCTGCCATAACAGTGCCTCCTTATAGTATAAATATCCTGTCCGCAGTCTGGATACAGAAATACGCCGTATGCAAAGAATGTTGTTATTTCTGCACTGTTGTACTATAATCTGTACTGATACTATGAATATACGTAATAATGCCGTTCGGATTGCTGCCGTATTTTTGTGGGCGCAAGCGCTTATATGCGCCGCCGCGAAAGACGATAATCTGCTGCTTGAGGCAAATTATCAGATAAACGGCATGATCTGGAGCGCCGATGGTTCTCTGTTCGGCGTCAGCGAAGACAACACGTTTGTTATCTATGACAGCGCGACTGAACAGGTGCGCCGCTCGTTTCCGGTGCGGCGGAGCTTTGTCGCTGACGCGGCTTTTTCACAATCAGCAGACTCAAGCCGCACCGGCGGTTCGGAACAGTTTGTGTCGCTTTTGTCGGCAGACGGTACAATAGAACTCTGGTCGTATACGCACGATGTGCTGCTTGACACGGTATCTATCGGAGAAGATGTGCGCTCAAACGGATTTGCTGTAAGCCCGGGCACGGAGTATCTTGGCGCAGGGCTGTCAGACGGCCGCATCAGAGTGTATATGCGCCTGCAGTACACAAACAGGCTTTTAGCGCGTGATATAACAGACCATGAAAAACTCGTATATTCGCTTGCGTTTACGCCTGACGGAAAGTATCTTGTGTCTGCATCGCTTGACAATACAATCCGCGTGTGGGAAACTGCGTCGGGAGTATGTGCTGCCGTCATTAAGTATAAGCCGCGCGGCAGGATTCCGGTGCGCTGCATACAAGGCTCAGCGCTTGCCGCACCTGATTCTGAAGCAGGAACGGCGCCTGAAGGTCCTTTTATTGTCGGCGTTTCAGGATCCCGGTACATTACGATATGGGATATGCAGGGAACTGAGCTTGCGCGCATAAAAACGAAGGGAAAGATTGTTGATTTTGATGTGTCCGCAGACGGAAGCGTTATCCGCACGCACCGCAGCAACGGCCGCATTGAGTTTTATTCCGTCGCCGACGGTTCATATCTGGGGCATATCAAGACGCTCGCGACCGATGAAATAGAGATGAACGGCTATGCGTTTTCCCCGTCTGGCACGGATGTGCTTATATCGTACAGCGACGGCAGCGTATACCGTCTGCTGGTACAGCGGGCGTTTGAGCCGCAGAAAGGGGCTGATGCCTCACTCGTGCTGGGTGCCGCCGCGGCTGATGGTACGGAGCAATGAACGGCGCTGCGCGTTTCTGCCTGCGCGCCCTGCTGCTGCTTGCTGCGGCGGTATGCGGTGCGCAAGACGAGCGCGCCGCTGATCTGTGCGGTTTATGGGCCGGCCCTGAGGATTCGTACGGCAGATCGGCGGTAATATGCTTTTATTACGCGAACGGGAGCTATGGGGCATACGCTGCAGGATACCGGAAAAGCGAAGCCGCCTCCGGCGGAGAAAGCGTTGCCGATGAGCCTGCGCAGCTCCGCGCCGCGCGGGCATATGTGCTTGGCGAGCTCACGTATTTGTATCATTTGCAGTTTATTGCAGGCGAATGGAAAAACGGAAAGATTCACAATCCGGTGGGAGAAACCGATTTCAGTATCCGCGTGCGCCTTTCCGCAGATGCACAGACGGCGTATTTGCGCGTATCGCTTGACCGCTACGGCATATTCGGCATCAGTTCCACATGGCGGCGGCTGCCGCGCGAAGAAACGGACAATTACGCACTGCTTACGATGCAGCAGCTTGAGCTGCTGCACCCCAAACAGTTTTCCCTCGCTGAGGATGACTGAACGCGGCTACGCCTGTTCTTGCGGACGGTTTTTTTCGTAAATAAGCAGGAGCCCTTTTAGAAGCAGCTCCTCGTCAAGGGATACGCTTCTGCGGCACAGGCGGACAATCTGGCGCGCAAGGCCGCCGGTCGCGACGATATGCACCGGACAGCCGAGCTCTGCTTCTACGCGGTCTGCAATGCCGTCTATCGCCGCCGCGTTTGCGTACATGATGCCGCTTATCATTGCGTCTTTTGTGTTTGCGGCGATAATGCTTTTTGGCTCGGTGAGCGCGATGCTGCTGAGCTGCGACGCGCGCGCGGTGAGCGAGTCAAGCGACGTGCGTATGCCGGGAAGTATAAGGCAGCCGAAAAATACTTTTTGCGCATCAACCATACAGATCGTCGTTGCCGTTCCCATATCGACGACAAGCGCCGGAAGCGGGTACTGAGCCGCCGCAGCAGCGACGCCCGCTATAAGGTCGCTTCCGACTTCGCAGGGATTATCCGTGCGTACACAGATGTCCGTCTGCGTTTGAGGCGTCATGACAAGCACGTCTCTGCACAGTATTTTCTGCGCCGCGCGCTGCAGCACGGCGGTAAGCTGCGGCACCACAGATGAGATGATGCTGCCTTCTGCGGCGGAAGGATCCATAGCATGAATGGCGAACATCTCTTTTATCGCGATAGCGTATTCAAGTTCGGTATGGCTGCGTTCGGTAGAGAGCCGTTCGGTAAAGTATATACGGCTGCCGTCAAGACAGCCGAGCACGATATTCGTGTTGCCTATATCGATTGCCAGTATCATGGGCGAAACATCCTTTAGTGCATATACACTGCGGCTTCGTACGGGCGGAAACACTGTTCTGCCTGCGCTGTTTGCGCGGTGTCTGCATAGTTTGCGATAAGGAGCCCGGCGCCCGAAAACTGCTGCGGAAGCGCGTACGGGACCGCCTGTTCGCTGAAATTGCAGATAATAAGCAGCTGTTTTGGGCCGTTCGGCGCGTCGGCAAGCGTTCTTGTATACACGTACAGCTCTTTGTGGTCTTTTTCAAGCAGCTCGTACTGTCCGTAGGGAATCACCGGATACTGTTTGCGAAGCGCGATGAGCGTTTTGTAAAACGAGAATACGGAATCAGGGTCAGAAACCTGCGCGGCAGCGTTAATGCGCGTGTAATTGGGGTTTACTGCAATCCAGGGCGTGCCGGTCGTGAATCCCGCCTGCGCCTCATCCGACCACTGGAACGGCGTGCGCGCGTTGTCGCGTCCGATGCGGTTGATATAACGCAGCATGTCTTCATGGTGTACGCCCTGTTTTTCTGTCATCTCGTGATACGCGTTTATCGATTCTACGTCGCGGCACTCGTCAAGCGACGTGATATGCCGGTTTGTCATGCCCAGTTCTTCTCCCTGATACACATACGGTGTGCCTTTCTGCATGTGCAGGCAGAGCGCAAGCATTTTTGCCGATTCTTTCCAGTAGGCACCTTCGCTTCCGTAGCGGGAAACGCTTCTCGGCTGGTCGTGGTTTTCCCAGTAGAGGCTGTTCCACGCCTTGCCTTCAAGCTCCGTCTGCCAGCGGCTGAAAACCGCTTTAAGCTCAGGCAGGCTTATTCTCTTGTCTGTCCATTTGCTGCCGTTTTCGGATTCGCAGTCCGTGCGTTCAAACTGGAATACCATATTAAGCTCATGCGTATCGAATCCCGCGTACTGTTTTGCCTGTTCGGTCGTTACGCCGGAAGTCTCTCCTACAGTAACGAGATCGTAGCGCGACAGCACACGGCGGTTCATTTCCATAAGGTAGTCATGTACGTGCGGGCCGTGCACGACATACGGACCGTAATTGCCGTATATGGCACCCGGTTCTTTGGGACCGTCCGGGAGTCCGGGAGCCTTGCTTATCATGCTGATCACATCCATCCTAAAGCCGTCTATGCCTTTGCGGCACCACCAGTCCATCATGTCAAATACAGCATCACGCACGTTGGGGTTGTCCCAGTTCAAATCCGGCTGCTGCGGCGCGAACAGATGCAGGTAATACTGCCTGGTGTGTTTATCGTACTGCCATGCGCTGCCTGAAAAACAGCTGCCCCAGTTGTTCGGCGCGCTTCCGTCCGGTTTGGGGTCGCGCCAGATATAAAAATCGCGGTAGGGGTTATCCGTGCTTTTTCTGCTTTCTATAAACCATGGATGCTGATCGCTTGTGTGATTGACGACTAAATCAATGACGATTTTGATATGCAGCGCGTGGGCTTCGGCAAGCAGCGCATCAAAATCAGTCATCGTGCCGAACATGGGATCAATGCCCTGATAGTCGCTTATGTCGTAGCCGTTATCTACCTGCGGCGAAGTATAAAACGGGCTCAGCCAGATAATATCTATGCCTAAGTCTTTAAGGTACGGCAGTTTTTGGCGGATACCGTTTATGTCTCCGATACCGTCCCCGTTTGAATCCATAAAGCTCCGCGGATATATCTGATAGATAACACCTTCTTTCCACCATGCTCTGTGTTCCATATACTGCTCCTGATTATGGTAAAGATACGTCTACTATATTGACTGCAAAGGTTCTGCGCTAGCGTGATATTGATTATATTATTACGTAAAACTGACGTATAGTACAGATACTGCCGGCAAAACGCCGCTGCGCGCCGTGCCGGCAGCTGCTGTGCGGCGGCGTTACTTTACCGCTCCGTTTACAACGCCGTTGAGTATCTGCTTTTGGCAGATAATATAGAAAATGATAATGGGTATAAGCGCAAGCAGGTACGACGCAAACGCGAGGTTGTAGTTCGTGCCGAACTGCGTCTGAAAGTTAAGCTGCGCAAGCGGCAGCGTATTAAGCCCGCTGCCGGACATAATAACAAGCGGCGTCATCACATCGTTCCACGTAGAAAGCGCGGTAAGCACGGCAACCGTTGCGTGCATGGGCTTTATAATCGGGAATATGATTGTCCAGTATGTCTTCCAGGTGCCCGCCCCGTCGATAAGCGCCGCTTCTTCCAGCGCAAGCGGGATATTTTTGAGGTAGCCCGCATATAAGAGCAGATTCATCGGCATAAAGAACACCACGTACAAAAGGATAACGCCGGTAAGATTGGCAATACCCATGACGGCAGTCTGTTTGACAAGCGGCATCATGAGAATCGCAAACGGAACGAACATACCGCTGACAATGTACATGTAGGCAAAGCTGTAGAATTTGCTGTGCGCCATGTTCCTGCCGATTGCATATCCGGCAATGGAATGTATCAGTATGGAAAGCACAATTGTGATAATCGTAATGAGCAGGCTGCTCCCGAGCGAATGCCAGAAATCGGTAACGCGCATGGCTTCAGAAAAGTTGGAGAACGCCATATGCAGCGGAAACCCCAGCGCGCCTGCAACATCGTTTGTCATCTCGGTTGGTGCTTTGAGCGCGATGACGACTGCCATATACAGCGGAAAGAATATCGTAACGGCGCCGATAATGAGCAAAATAGTAATCGGCCAGTTTGTTTTTGTTATCGCTTTCATTACAGCTGCTCCTCTTTTTTGCCAAGGAATTTAATCTGCAGGATAGAAATGGCCACGATGAGCACAAAGAACACAAATGCGTTTGCGCTCTGGAATCCGAATTCGCTGCCCGACATGCCGTTATTGTAGATAAGGAACGAGATAGATTCCGTGCTCTGCGCGGGGCCGCCCTTTG
>DXHG01000040.1 GCA_019113455.1 Candidatus Treponema faecavium
GCGCAGATACAGCCGCTCGTCAAGCGCGATCTGATCGTTTCGGCTGCGGCCGGTATGCACTTTCTTGCCGGTTTCTCCCAGCCGGTCGGTAAGCACACCTTCGATAAACGAATGAATATCCTCGGCAGACGCATCAACCGCGAGCGCGCCGCTTTTTAAGTCTGCAGCGATTCCTTCAAGCGCGCCGACGATAGCGTCAGCTTCATGCTGCGGGATAATGCCGGTGCGGCCAAGCATCGCCGCGTGCGCCTTGCTTCCGGCAATATCATCACACGCCATGCGTTCATCCGCGTGAATCGAGGTTTCAAACGCGACAGCCGCGGCGTCAGGCCCCTGCTCAAACCGCCCGTGCCACAGCGCGGCATGATTGCCGCCTTCCAAAGCGCCTTTTTCCGCCATATCACATACCGCCTATAATATTAAGTTTAACGAGCCCGTTGTATATGAGCTGCACGGACAGCCCTGAAAGAATAAGGCCCATGATTTTTTCAAGCACGAACATGCCCGTAACGCCGATAAGCCGCACCAGCACGGAAGCGGCGCGCAGCGCGATATACACGGCGCACAAGCCAATCGCGACAGCGCCCAGCAGCATCAGCACCGCCGTCGTCCACGGGATAGACGGCGTGTTCACATATATCATGATAGTCGTGATCAGTCCCGGCCCCGCAAGAAACGGTACGGCAAGCGGAAACAGCGCCGCCATACGCACATCAGGCCGGTCGGTTTTATCATCCTGCGGCATGGCTCTGCTGCCGGGCTTATTGTAAATCATTTCAAACGCGATCAGAAAAAAGAGAATGCCGCCTGAGATATAAAACGCGCCCGGCGTAATACCGAAAAACTGCAGCAGCGTGCGTCCGAACACGATAAACACCAGCAGCACAAGCCCCGCAATGCAGACCGCTTTTTTGACTACCGCGCGCTTTTCCCGCTCGCTCATTGCCGCCGTTATGCTCATGTACTGAGGAATAATACCGATGGGATCGATAACGAGCAGCACGGTCAGCAGCAGTTTTACAAACAGCTGCCACATATGTCTACTGCTCCATAAATCGGCGGATGCCCTGCACAACGTCTTCGTCGACGATATGCTCTATGCGGCACGCGTTGCTTTCGGCGACTTCCGCCGGAACGCCGGCAACACGCATAAGAAAGTCAGTCAGCAGCACATGCCGCGAATAAATATCGGCGGCTTTTTGATTCCCTGCTTCTGTGAGGATAATCTCACCGCCGTCACCAAAGTGGATAAAGCCGCCTTCGCGCAGAATACTCATCGCGCGGCTCACGCTCGGCTTTGACACATTGAGCGCGCGGGCAACATCGATTGAACGGACAAAGCCTTTAGACCGGTGGAGGCGGTAAATAGTCTCCAAATAATTTTCGCCGGATTCGTACATAGGCGCTATTATACAGACAGGCTGAGAAATAATCTATATGGTTCTGCGCTGCGCGCAGCGTACGGAACTGCTGCGTATACACGCGGCGCGGGCTTATTTCTTTTTTTATTCTCGGTAATTTGTTTTCAGGGGATACGGGCACCTCCTCTTCAGAAGCAGCCCCTGAACCCCACATCCTTCCGGCACCGTAAAGCGTGCCGCTGCGCTCCAAGCTTCCCAGTTTAGGACATACGTCCCAAACTGGCATAAACGGACTGCCCACTATGCCTGCAAGCTGCTGCTTACGCGTCCGGTTCATTGGCGTCATGGCAGGCATGGCAGCCGCCGTGTCCGCAGCCGGAGCAGCAGCCGCAGCCGCCGGAAGTTTCCCCGCGGCGCACACGGAGTATAAACCGCACCGCAGCGCCGATAACGATAAGCGCCGCTCCTATGCCGATAATATAGTTAATCATATCGCGTCTCCTGCATGTGTTTGCTAATGCTAACTACACAATAGCAAACCTTCCGCCAAACGTCAAGCTGCGCCGATATGCCGGTAAACGCAGCAGAGCGGCTGCGCCGCGCGGCAGCAGGTTTGCCGACGGAGGCTTGCCGCCGCACGGCTATCTGCAAGTGTGAGGCACTGCCTTAGACTTGCAGATAGTATCTGTACCATTTTATCAGCTGCATGGCAAAATTTTTATTTGCCGTTTATCCGGTAAGAAATTTGCCGATGGCCAGCGAGACACTTGCCGACGGCAAACGTTTCATTTGCCGTCGGCAAACTAAAAATTTGCAATCGGCAAGTGCGCCGCTGGCCATCGGCAAAATTCATGTCTGATAAATGGCAAAATAAAATTTTGCCAGCGGCAAATTGCTTGATATGCACGTATGTACAGTCACTCCGCAGGGAACTGCAAAGAAAAAAGAAAGCCCGCAAGCCGCAGGCTGAAAAAAAAACGCTGCGGAGCGGCAGACTGACACCCGTGCGCCGCGCGCTTGTAACAATCATGCGCATACGGTATTTTAAGAGTATGGACGATTTGTATGCAGTGCTCGGCGTGCCGCGGAATGCATCCGCGGATGAAATAAAACGGGCATATCGTGAAGCGGCTTTTAAGTATCATCCTGACCGGAATCCGGGAAACACCGCTGCCGAAGAGCAGTTCAAAAAAATAAATGCGGCGTATGCCGTGCTTGGCGATGAAAAAAAACGTGCTGAATATGACAGAGGCGGCTATGCCGATCCGTTCGCGGCGCAGCAGTCAAATCCGTATCAGGGATACGGTCAATATGAAGCGGACACTGACCCGTTTGAGGCGTGGTTCGGTACGGGCAATTCGTACGGGCAGCGCCGATATACCTATACCTATAATACAAATGGATGGCGGCAGCAGCAGGATGAACGGGATACACCCGTATATACAAAGCGGGACGCCGCGATGTTATTTATAAAAAGCGTATTGCTGTTTTTCCTTGGAACGCTGCTGCTGCGGTTATTCTGGTTTATTATTCCGTTCGGACCGCTGATTGCAATAAGCGTTATCATTAACGGCGCGGTAGGAGCCATCCGCGCGGTACAGGCGTTTTTTAAGACTAAGCCGAAACAATGACGCGGCGCTGTTTCAGCGTTCGCGGAATATAATGCGCCCGCGGTCAAGATCGTAGGGCGAAAGGGCTACTTTTACGCTGTCCCCTGGAACAATACGGATATAGTGTTTGCGCATTTTGCCTGAAAGGTGCGCAAGGATAATGTGCTTGTTCTGCAGCTCAACACGGAACATTGTATTGGGGAGCGCCTCTTTTACAATGCCTTCAACTTCAATCGCTTCTTCTTTTGCCACGATTCCTCCAGAATTATCTGAGAATATATAACCAATGTTCTTGAACGTTGTTTTTTTTACGTTTTGCATTTATAATTTTATGTGCAAATCAATATGTTTGTCAACAGAGGAGCTACAGTTATATTTATGGATCAAAGTTTTATCGCCGAAATGGAACAAGCCTTGCAGAACGAAAGAACGGAGCTGCTTTCATCGCTGTCTACGAATAACGTCGCGTTTAAGCAGAGTATGGAAACAATGGACCCGGGCGACAGCATTGACGAGGCCGCTGATGCGATAGACCGCAAAATGCTTGACGCAATGAGCGCTAAAGACATGAACAAGCTGAATCTTATCGATAATGCGCTTGCGCGTATCAAGCAGGGAACGTACGGTTTATGCATGAAATGCGGAAAAATGATTCCTGAACAGCGGCTGCGCGCTATTCCCTACGCGGTACTGTGCATTGCGTGCAAAAGCGCTGACGAACGGAAGTCCCGTTCCTAAAACCGTTCTATGTGTGTGCGGCGCCGTATGGCGTTTACATACGGCGCTGATGCGTTTAGAGCGGCTGTGCCTGCCAGGTTCCGTTTGAAAAGTACCAGGATTCCCTGTATCCTGCCGTTTTTGCCGCCTGTATCGCCTGATCAAACGCATAGCCGATATGTGCGGCGGTGTGTGCGTCGGAGTTAATGACGACAGGCACCTGTTCCTTCGCAAGCAGCGCAAGGAATTGGGGGGAAGGATACGGGGTCTCAATACCGCCGCGCGCCATGCCGCCGGTATTTATTTCAACGACGCAGTTTGCCTGCGCAATGCTGCGCGCTGTTGCTTCCAGTTCCCGCCTATACCATGGTTCCCGTTCATCAAAGAAGCCAAGCGCGCCGTTTCGCCGCCGGATAAGGTCGATGTGTCCGAGTATGTCAAACGTGCAGCTTGACGCCATGCTGCGCACCGCCTGATAGTATACCTGTACAAGCTTTTTGCCGTCCCCGTGAAACAGTTCCGCAAGACCGCGCCTGACTTCTTCTTCCGGGCCGTCCACGGTGAACACGGGTTCATGCGCGCTGTCAAGCAGATGCAGGGGCACGCCTGCCTGCAGCGCCGAGATATAATGCACGGAACCGATAAGGTAATCGGCTCCCAGCGCATTGTACCGCCGTTTGTCCGGCAGCGATACCGGCGGCAGATACTCCGCTTCAAAACCTGCCAGGAGTTCTATGCTGCTGCCCTCGTCCTGATATTTTTTTTGCAGGCTGCGCACCGTTTCTATATACGCGCCGTATTCTTCTGGCTTTGCGTGCCACTGCGAAGCGAACGGATACATCGCGTGTGCCGAAAACCCCAGCACCGTAAAACCGGCGGCTAACGCGGCGTCTGCCATTTGGGCGGCAGTCTGTTTGCCGTCGCAGAATGTAGTATGCGTGTGATAGTTAGTTTTAATCATTGCCTGTATCCGCCATTTGTGAGTGTGCGCTGCGTGAAAGCCATTTATGCAGCAGCTGTTCAATCGCCGCTTTTTTAAACGGCTTAATCAGAATATCGTCCATGCCCGCATCTGCGTACTGCACAAAATCGCTTGTGTCGTTGTTTGCGGTGCAGGCAATAATAATTCCTCCATATCCTGCGGCGCGCAGCTGCTTTGCCGCGTCGATGCCGTTTAAAACCGGCATCCTGATGTCCATAAAGATAACGGCAATATCAGGATGTTCCTGCACGGCGCGCAATACTTCCGTACCGTCTGCCGCGCTGTAGGCTTCAACGCCGAGCTGCTTTAAGAATGTGAGTATCAGTTTTTGATTAAGCGTATTGTCTTCTGCAACAAGTGCAGGCTGCCTGCACTCAAGCACCGGCTGCGCCTGCGGCAGCTGCTCCGGTTCCTGCATACTGTCAAGGTCAACGGGCTGTTCGTTGCACTCGCAGAGCATATGATACGCTGCTTCATGCTTGAGCGGCTTATACACATAGCCGTTAAACCACGACAGCTCTTTCATTTTTGCTTCTCCGCCCATGCTGCCCTGCGGGATAAGCAGATACAGGTTAGCCCCGTTTATGACTTTATCGTTATTGATATATGCGGCAAGGTGCCAGCCGTCTATCTTGGGCATAACCATATCGATAAGCGCGAGCGTAAACGGCGCGCCCTGCGCGGCGGCGGCGTGCATTTTTACGAGACACTCGGAAGCGCCGGACGCAGTGGAAATATGCTTGCAGCCAAAAAACGCCAGCTTGCGGGCAATGCTTGTCTGCGCGTGTATGTCGTCGTCTACAATGAGCACGCGCATATGTTCCTGATATGGTATCGGCTTGGGCCAGACGTGCAGATGACTGTCGCTCTGATCAGCGGCATACGGCGGTACGGCGGGCGCTTCTGCGGGCTTGAGCGGAAGGATAACGCGGAAAAACGAACCGTGTTCCGGCGTTTCTCCCACCTGTATAATGCCTGCCATCTTGTGCGTTAAATGCTTGCAGATTGCAAGTCCCAGACCGGTACCGCCGTACTTGCGCGTTGTAGAAGCGTCTGTCTGATAGTAGTCTTCAAATATTTTTTCGCGCTTTTCTTTTGGGATGCCGATGCCTGAGTCTGCGATTTCAAAGACGATCTTTTCTTTTGTGCAGAGGGTTCCCTTGCGGACGCTGACGGCAACATAACCTTCATGCGTAAACTTGACGGCGTTCTTCGCAAGGTTCAGGATAATCTGCTGTATGCGCGTCGGATCTCCCCATATCCACAGCGGCAGCTCATAGTCAAAGTACGTCGTGATTTCGAGCTTTTTAGAGTACGCTTCTATGGCAATCAGATCGGTAACCTGTTCAACCAGGTTCAGCACATTGAACGGAATATTCTCAAGCGTAAAATTATCCGACGTAAGCTTGGACATGTCGAGCATATCGTTTGCGAGCGACAGCAGCACCTCGGTGCTGAACTGTATCTGACGGATATACTCTTTTTGTTCCGCGTTCAGCTGCGTCAGGCTCAGCAGCTCCGCAGTGCCGAGTATCGTTTGCAGCGGAGTTCTGATTTCATGCATCGCATTGGCAAGAAATTTAAAATGGCTGTCCGCTTCCTGCTTTGAGTCAGGCATATCCGATTCCGCTTACGGCTGTACGGCGATTACGTGGAAAGACATTCCAGAACTTTGGTGAGAACAACGGAATTCTTGAGCGGCTTGGTGATAAACTGCCGTGCGCCCCTGCTGAGCGCTTTTTGAATGTCCGCCCGTTCCGTATCAGCTGAACATACGATAACCGGCGCCGCGTATTCCTGCGCCTTGAGCATTGTCAGTATATCGAATCCGGTAAGCTCCGGCATGATCAGGTCAAGAAATACCAGATCGTATGATTTCTGCTGTACAGCGTCTATAAAAGCTCTGCCTGATAAATACACATCACATTCGGCATGGATAGACGCAAGTATCGTTTTGAGCGACTGCGCGGTTACCGGATCATCGTCGACAACGGCTATTTTGTATGCCGTCCGCTTGGTGTTTTGTTTGGCAGGCTGCTTTTGTCCCCCAAAATGCGTTTCAACATCGGCTGACGTATCGGTATTTGTGGAAGACAAAATATTCTGCGTTATAACGTCCTGCACGCTCGAAAAGTTTTTTGTTTCGGTAAGCGAGTTGAGGATATTGGTTAAATTGGTTACGATTTCTATGCCGGCGTATCGTTCATGACCGGCGATAAAATCTGCGGTAAAAGAATCGAGCGAAAGTATCTTGAAATTCTTTTTATGGATGCGGTTGCCGTCAAGCAGCGTGTCGATGAGGTATTCAAGATTGATGCCGTCGCGGTAGCTCATGTCGATGCCGGTGAGTATGAGCACCAGTTTCGGCATGACGATGCTGTTCGCGTCGATAAGTTCGTTCACATTGTATTTGAGCAGCGCTATTTTATCCCGATTGAGACCGCGTGCTATTTCGATCATGATAATATCTTTATTCAGATGAATATCGACGATCGACTCGGTTGTGTCCATATAGCAGGAAATATGCAGGATACTGCTTAAAAACGAAAACAGGATATCGAACTTAGTCGGCTTGTTAAAATATTTGAGGATATTAAGCCGTGCAAACAGCGCCGCGTACTGCGCGTTGAGCGGCTTGCCGATAACGATGACGGGAATTGACGCGGCGTTAGGATCTTTTGCCTTGTTCTGCATAAATGCAATCAGATTTGGAATAGATTTGTCGGCGTCTATAATGATAACGTCCGGCAGCAGCGAAAGAACGCGCGTAAAAGCGTCCCTTTTGCACTCTGCCGTTTCAACCACGACGTCTTCATCCTGCAGTTTTGCTTTCAGAAAATCACGAAACGCAGCAGGCGCGTCAATAACCAGAACTTGTTTCATATGTTATCAGAATACTGTTATTCTACTCGGTTGTAAATAGGTTATTTGTACGCTGAGGCAGCGCGGGCGTTTTCCCTTTGCAGGTTTCCCTGCAATTCGATTTTTGCGTGTGCACGCGGGCTGATAGAAAAACTCCCCGCGGAACTTCCCGAGAGTATTCGCCGCTTGGTTGTACAGCGGCAAAAAAAGATATATACTCTGTGTCGCTGCCGCGCATGTTCGTGCGAAGGCGCTGCTGCGGCGCATAATTTTGAGCATATGTAAGGAGACGCGAATATGAATGAGGCTATCGTTTTTTTAGCCGACGGTTTTGAAGAAATTGAGGCGCTGACGCCGGTTGACTATCTGCGGCGCGCGGGCGTTAAAGTGATAACCGCGTCGTGCAGCGGCGCGCTTATGGTAAAAGGCGCGCACGGTGTGCCGGTGCAGGCCGATATGCTTGTTGACGAGGCGTTCGCTGTGCCGCGCCCTGAACTCGTCGTGATTCCCGGCGGTATGCCCGGCGCGGCGAACATCGCTTCGTGCGAGCAGGCGCTCGCGCTGATTCAGCGCACGCACGAGCAGGGCGGCGTGATTGCCGCGATATGCGCGTCGCCGGTAGTCGTGCTGGCCAAACTTAAGCTGCTTGCCGGCAAACGCTATACGTGCTATCCCGGCATGGAGGCGGCGCTTGAGCAGTGGGCGGGAACTGACTGGCAGGCGCTTACCGCTGGCAGCAGCAAGGTGTCTGAGCGCGTTGTAACCGACGGAAAGCTCATAACGGGCTGCGGCCCGGGAGCGGCGGAAGAGTTTGCGCTTGAAATCGTGCGTGTAATTGCAGGAGAGCGTGTGCGCGGCGAGCTTGCAGGCGCGTGCTGTTCACGTGCGTAGCGGACGGTGCACGCTGCACAGCGGGCGGTACAGCACGGTGCGCGCGGCGCCGTGAGCAAAGGCGAGCAGGGCGGAAAGGCTCTGTTCGTCTTTTTTTTTGCCTGCTTCAAGCCAGCGCACGGCAAACGCGCCGGCAAACACGTCGCCTGCGCCGGTTGGCTCTATGGCATTCTGATTTGGTTCAGGCGGCGGCGCAAAAGACGCGCGGCTTTGTTCGCTTCCGTGCTCATACGAAACGGCGCGTGCGCCGTGTGCGCCGTCGGTTACGGTAATAAGGTATGAACCGCCGAGCAGCCGCGGTTTAAGGGCGGCGCACTCCCATTCCGCGCGGTTTGTGAATATGAGCACCTGCGAAAGCTCATTAAGCTGTGGAACCCGTGGTGCAAGCTGCGACGCGCCGTACAATGTCGCGGCGGCAATGACAAGCGTCGCGCCTGAACGCAGGCACGTTTGGTGCGCCGCATCAAACACTGCGCCGTTTGCAAGCTGCATGCCTTCGATAATAACCGCGTCTGCTTTTGCGGCGGCTTGGGCATCAAAGTCTGTTGCCGCAAGCATTGCCGCCGCTGATGGAGACGCCGCTATCGCGTGTGCGCCCGCGCAGTTTACGATAAGGCAGCGCCCCGTGGGTTTTGTTTTAAGTGAAAGGCGCGCCTCAACGCCCGCCTGCGCGAGTTTGCGCTGCATAAAGAGTGCCGCGCTGTCGCGTCCGCCTGCCGGCGTGCTGCCCGCCGCTCCTGAAAACAGCGTGCGTGCGCCGAGCGCGGCCGCGGTTTTGAGCATATTGACGCAGGAGCCGCCGCTTTCCGCGTATTCTGTTGAACCCGCCGTGCGGCGCAGTTCGCCAAGGAGCCGCGTAAGCGCGTCAGGCTCGATATGCGCCGCCTGCCGCACGTTAAGCGGCGGCGGGAGTGCAGCACCCTGCGGCAGTGAAAAGTAATAGTCAGCCATCGCATGGCCAATTCCGTATAAAAACATGAAGTGTGAAAGGATTATTCGCTGCAGGATGCAGGCGCCGGCAGCCGGCGCCTGCACTGTATTAGATTGCCAGAATGTCTTTAAGCGCGGGGTTCTTTTCCAGATCTTTTTTTAAGCCTTCCGCGCGCGCCTTGTTCACATAGTCTCTGCTCTGGAACGAGTAGGTGAAGTTTGTGTGCACGTCGTAGGTACCCATCATGAGCGCATAAGCGTCTTCTGTCATCACGAGTTCTTCGTCCGTAGGAATAACGAATATCTTTATCGGGGAATCGTCCGCGCTGATAATGGTTTCGGCATTGCGCGTGCGGGCAAGCCTGTTCTTTTGAGGATCCAGCTTGATGCCGAGGTGCTCAAGACCGGCGCAGGCTTTTTCGCGCACCTGATACGCAAACTCGCCGACGCCTGCGGTAAACACAACCGCGTCTATGGGGCCTATCGCAGCCATGTAGGCGCCGAAATACTTGCGCAGGCGGTAACATTCCATGTCCTGTGCCAACCGCGCGCGGCTGTCTCCGGCTTCAAGCGCCTTCTGCACATCGCGGCGGTCTACGTACTTGCCGGTAACGCCGAGGAGACCAGACTTTTTATTGAGCGCCGTATCCATTTCAGCCGCGCTCATGCCGGTCTTGCGCATGATGTAGAACGGCAGTGCCGGATCGCAGTCGCCCGAACGGGTGCCCATGACAAGCCCTTCAAGCGGCGTAATGCCCATGCTGGTGTCAAAGCAGACGCCGTTTTTGACCGCGCACATGGAAGCGCCGTTGCCGATATGGGCGATAATGATGTTGGTGTCCTGCGGCTTTTTGTTCAAAAGCACGCTCGCGCGCTTGGCGGTGTACAGAAACGACGTGCCGTGAAAGCCGTAGCGGCGCGCGTGGTATTTTTCGTACCACTCATAGGGAACCGCGTACATGAACGATGTGTCGGGCATTGTCTGATGCCACGCGGTGTCGATGACGGCACAGTGCGGCACGTCAGGCAGCACTTTCTGCGCGGCTTCTATACCCATGATGTTGGCGGGATTGTGCAGCGGGCCTAAATCCTGCACGGAACGGAACGTATCGAGTACCTCGGGCGTAACGATGACCGATTTGGTAAACTTATCGCCGCCGTGCAGCACGCGGTGGCCTACCGCTTTAATCACGGACATATCGGAGATAACGCCTGTGTCTTTATCCGTAATCGTCGCGATAATGAGCTCAATCGCTTCTTTGTGCGTGGGACACGCACTTTCTTTTGTGAAATCGTCCCTGCCTTTCGCGCTGTGCGTGATGGCGGAACCCGCCTGCCCCACGCGTTCAACGACGCCTGACGCCAGCACGTCTTTATGTTCCCAGTCGTATACCTGATATTTTGCGGAAGAACTGCCGCAGTTCAACGTAAGAATAACCATAGCAACCCCGTAATATTGGAAGTAATATATGGAAAGAGTATACGGCGTTTCCGTGTTTTTGTGAAGTGAGAAAAAAGCAGGCTGCGCTCAGGAAGCAGCAAGTTACAAACAATCAGGTACGCACCAAATTTGCCGATGGCAAAATTTTAATTTGCCATTTATCGGACAGGAATTTTGCCGATGGCCAGCGGCGCACTTGCCGATTGCAAATTTTTAGTTTGCCGTCGGCAAATGAAACGTTTGCCATCGGCAAGTGTCTCGCTGGTCGACGGCAAATTTCTTACCGGATAAATGGCAAATGTAAAATTTGCAATCGGCAAATGCGCCGTTTGCAGGCGGGAAAATTAAAATTTTCCCGCTGGCAAATTTTATATTTTCCCATCGGCAAATTATTAGTTTAGTATGCAAGTTTAGGGCGCAATACGCCCTAAACTTGACAGCTTGCAGCTTTGCTGCAAGCCCGTATGCAGACCGATAATTCATGCGTGGTATTCTACGTGCAAGTTTGAGGCGCAGCGGACGCCGTCTGTTATATACACTTCTCCGTAGCCGGAGTCCTGTGCGATATTAGCCGGATTGTTGCCGATGACTTCTCCGCCGCTCATCGTGAATGTGCCGTCAACACCCACAACCACGCCGCCGCCGTTCATGTTAACGCTGTTGGCGCAGATGGTGCCGCCGGTCATTGTGAACGGGCCGTATACATTCACACCGCCGCCTCCGATACGGGCTTTATTGGCGCAGAT
>DXHG01000041.1 GCA_019113455.1 Candidatus Treponema faecavium
AAACCCCGCCTCTGAAGCAGCGGTATCTCTTCCTCCCCAAAAAAAACAACGTACAGAGAATAACAAAGAAAAACAGCGTGCGTGCATACGCAGCAGTACCCTTCAGAGGGGGCTGCAAAGAAAAACAAACCGTGCGCGCTCTTGCCGAAGAGTGCGCGCAGGCCGTACAATAACCCATGTATTTTGAATCAATATATGACACGCTCGAACAAAACCAGCAGCGAATACCGTCTGACACGCCGGTCAAGCTCATCACGCGCCACTCGATCCGCTTTCCGATTACCGATCCGCTGCGGCCGCAAGACGCATCGCTCACACCCGAAGGCATCTGTCTTGCGCAGAAGTTCGGACGCTGCATACGGGTTCCGCTCGGTGTTATGCGCGCAAGCCCCGTACAGCGCTGTGTACACACGGCGCGCTGCATACTCGAAGGGTACGCCGAGACGCACCCGCAGGCACTCCTGCCTGAAATTATATCCGATGAGCGGCTGTATACTTCGTATATCGCGGACGCAGAACTTGCGCGGCAGTCCCCGCGCAAGCGAACAGACATGGAGCTGCTGCGCGGCCTCTGTGATCGCCAGCCGATTCCCGGCCATGTCTCGCTTGAGACGGCTGTGAACCGCATACTCGATGCGGTGTTCGCACGCGAAACGGACAATTTACCCGCAGGCAGCAGGCTTGATATCTACGTTACGCATGATTTTCAGCTCGTACTCCTTGCAGCAGAACTCCTGCCGCTTTCCGTCGGCGCAAATGATAATCCCTGGCAGCACTGGCCGCGGATGCTCGAAGGGATGCTCATGTGGGGCTCCCGCAGCAATTTCCATATCGCGTGGCGAAATACTATCGTCCGCCATCCGCTAAGCCCGTAAGCAGCACAACAAGCCGCATATCGGCACAGAAACAGCTTCCCGCGGAGCCCCGCAAAGAACCAAAGCCCACGTGCACACGCAGACACGACTCCGCAGCAAGCTGCAAATCAGTCCCGCACGCGCAGCGTGCAGTACATAACCGCCCGCGCACTTACTGGCTGCACGCGTTCCTGAATGCCGTCCATATCCGGGAATGAAGATCCTCGGTCTCAACGGAAACGGTGCGGATGCTTTCCCCGTTCGTGTGTTCCGGCGGCAGCACGATAAACGGCCGCATTTCGTCGCTGATATACGGTTCGGCGGCTTTTGTTGTGCAGTAGTAGCCGACATATTCAAAGCACGCCGCAGCAATTTCGGGACGCAGCAGATAATCAATAAACGCATAGGCGGCATCTGCGTTCGGCGCATTTGCCGGGATAAAGCCCGCCATAATGCCGAATCCGAGCCCTTCCGTGGGATACACGACTTGCAGCGACGGGTTTGCCTGCAATGCAAGCGTTATCTGCGACGTATACATAAATGCCGCGGCAACCTCGCCGCTTAAGAGCAGATCCTGCGTATTGCTGTCGCTGATAACACGGATATTCGGCGCAAGCTCAAGCATCAGGCGCTCCGCCTGCTCAAGCAGCGCAGCGTCTTCGGTATTGTACGACGCGCCGAGCAGTTTAAGCGCCATGCCGTTTACGACGCGGTAGTTGCCGATTACGGCAATATTATCGCGCAGCGCGGGATTCCACAAATCAGCGTAGCCCGTTATGTGTACGTCCGTAAGCGACGGATCGTAGGCGATAAGCGGAATACCGGCGCCGTGCGGAACTGTAAATACGTTGTCGGGGTCAAAAAACTGACTCTGGAACACGGGATTGATATTGCCGTAATTGGAAAGCCGCGTCTTGTCAATGTCTTGAGCCAGACCGCGCGCGTATACCATTTCAAGGATATAGTCGTCGGCAATCACAAAGTCATAGCCGCCGCCGTTTGTCTCTTCCAGTTTGGCAAGCATCGCCTCGTCCGTGTCAAAATTGCCGTAATTTATCCGGCAGCCGGTTTCTTCTTCAAAACCGGCAAGCACCTCGCGCGGGAACATTCCCGCCCACGTGTACAGGTTGAGCGTCGTGCCTGCAAGCGGCGAGTCAGACGCCGCTTCTTTGCCGCCGAACGCGAATACCGGACAGCATGACAGAACTGACAGGCCTGCGCACACAAGCGCGCGCAGTGCGTTTCCCTGAGCCGTGCGGCTCTTGTGCATACATACGTTCATATATGCTCCTTAGTGTTTATGCTGTTTTTCAATAACACCGGCGGCGGCCATAATCACGGCAGTTGCCGCAAGCAGCAGCGCCGCCAGCGCATTTATTTCAGGCGTTACGCCTGTTTTTAACGTGGTATAAATAAGCACCGGCAGCGTGTTCACCGACGGGCCGGTAACAAAAATACTGATGATCACATCGTCAAACGACATCGCAAACGCCAAAAGCATACCCGATGCAACGGCGGGCGCAATTTCAGGCAGTACGACGTCCCACAGCGCACGCAGCGGCCGGGCGCCCAAATCGCGCGCGGCGTCTTCAAGCGCGCTGTCCATGCCGGCAAGCCGCGCGCGCACGGTCAGGAATATATACGGCACGCAGAACGTGCAGTGGCCGATAATCAGCGTTGCAAGACCAAACGGCAGGCGCAGCAGTGAAAACACCGCCAGAAACACCATGCCGAGAATAATTTCAGGAATCATCACCGGCAGCGTCGATACATACGCCAGTATATCGTTAATGCGGGAACGGCAGCGGCGCATACCCAGCGCGCCGAGCGTTCCGATAACCGCGGACACGGCGCAGCTCACGCACGAGACAAAAATACTGTTGCCCAGCGCCTCCCGTATGTCGCGGTTATAAAAGAGCTCTTCGTACCAGCGCACAGAAAAGCCTGACCACACGGAAGAAATCCGCGATTCATTAAATGAATACACCACTGTTACGGCAAGCGGCACATACGTAAGCACAAGCATTACCGCAAGATACGCTTTCGGCAGGAGCCCCGGACGTGTTTTCATAAGCTAGTGTGCTTCCTCCATCGCGGTGCGGCTGGATATGTACCGCTCAAGCCCGATAATTGCGGACGTCAGCAGCATGAGAATAACGGACAGCGCCGCAGCAAACGGCACGTTGCGCCCTTTAGTCATCTGTTCCTGAATGAGGCTTCCGATCAGCACAATTTTACTGCCGCCGAGCACATCAGCAACAAAGAACAATCCCATCGAAGGCACAAACGTGAGCACAATGCCGGACAAGAGCCCGGGCAGCGTCAGCGGAAACGACACTGTCCAAAACGTCTGCAAGCCGCGCGCGCCCAAATCGTGCGCCGCCTCAATCAGCGAGCGGTCAATTTTTTCGGCGCTTGAATACACCGAAAGAATCATAAACGGCAGCAGCGCATACACCATGCCGACGACAACAGCGGGATAGGTGTACAAAAGCCTGAGCGGCTCGTCTGTAATATGCAGTGCCTGCAGAACCGTATCAAGCACGCCGCTGCTCCGGAATATGATAATCCAGCCGTACAGCCTGATAAGCGAGCTTGTCCAGAACGGAATCATCAAAAGAAACATCACGCGCCGCTTACCCGTATCAGAAAGCCGCGCCATATAGTAGCCGAACGCGTAGCCGAGCACCGTGATGCACGCTGTTGAAATGACTGCAAGCTGCAATGAAGACACAAACGTGTGCAGATACAGCGGGTCAAACAGCTGCATATAGTTCTCAAGCGTGGCGCGGAGCTCAAAGCCCCATGTGTCGGAGCGCGTCATAAAGCTCAAGAAAACCATATATATAATAGGAAAGAAAATAAACGCCACGGTCAGCACATACAGCGGCAAAAGCATACCGAGCGTCAGATGCGTGCAGCCGCGCCGTTTACGTGCCATCATCTGCCACCGCGGCCGCGTCTTTTTCAAGCCAGCCCACAGACAGCCGCTCTCCGACGGCGACGTCTGCGTCGATGCCGTATCTGCTCGCCGTTACTTCCTGCCCGCTGTCAAGCACGAACAGAATACGCAGCTGCCCGCCGTTAAATGATTTTTCTTTTACGACGGCGGGATGCGCATATTCCCCTTCGCCGCCGAACAAAATATTTTCGCTGCGCACGGCAAGCACGCAGCCGTCCTGCCGGATAATATTCGCGCTGCCGACAAAGCCCGCCACGTAGCTTGTACGCGGCGCGTAATAAATCTCATTCGGCGTGCCGATCTGCTCAAATACGCCCCGGTGCATTACGGCAATGCGGTCAGACATATTGATTGCTTCTTCCTGATCGTGCGTAATATAGATAAACGTGATGCCCAGCCGCTGCTGCAGGCGCTTGAGTTCAAGCTGCATCTGCCGGCGCAGTTTTAAGTCAAGCGCGCCAAGCGGCTCGTCAAGCAGCAGCACCTTTGGTCTGTTGATAACGGCGCGCGCAATAGCCACGCGCTGCTTCTGCCCGCCTGAAAGCTCAGACGGGCGGCGGCGCTCAAAACCGTCAAGCTGCACCAGATGCAGCATTTCTTCCACCCGCTTTTTTATTTCATTGCGTGCAGTACGCCGCAGCTTAAGCCCGTAGCCGATATTTTCCGCAACAGTCATATGCGGAAACAGCGCATAATTCTGAAACACCGTATTCACATCGCGGCTGCTCGCGTCTTCCGCGGTAACGTTCTTTCCGCCAAGCCACACTTCCCCCTCGTCGGGGTCTTCAAGACCGGCGATAATGCGCAGCGTCGTCGTTTTTCCGCAGCCGGAAGCGCCCAGCAGCGTAATAAATTCCCCTTGCGCTATATCGAGACTTATTCCTTGCAGCACCGGCACGGTGCCAAACCGCTTATGCAGATTTTTCAGTTGCAGTAGTATTTCGGACATTGCCTTCTGCACTATGATGAATAAAGGCGTCTGTTTTGTCAAGCCGCGGGCGTTTTTCGGAATGTTTCAGGAGACACGCCCGTTACTTTTTGGAACAGGCGGCAGAAATGCTCCACGCTGTTGAAGCCCACCGTAACGCTTATCTGTGAAAGCGAAAGCGCCGTTTCCGCCAAGAGTTCCCGCGCGCGGGCAATGCGCAGCGAAATGATATAATTATGAAACGCCAGGCCCGTCATGCGTGCAAACCGCGTCATGAAAATGCGTTCGTCCATGCCGATAAATGCGGCGACGCTGCTGCACGAAATGCCCGGGTCCATAAAGTTCTCCGCAACAAACATGAGCGCCTGATGCAGACTGTCTTCCTGATGCCGCTCCTGCTGTTCCTTCATGTAGTCCAAAAGCCCGCGCAGATAGTACGAAACCCAGCGCTCAAGCGCCTCCATCGAATCAAGCTGCATAATGCGCGCGTAGTAATTATCTTCTTTTTGAAACAGTTTCCAGAAATCAATATTGTACTGACGCAGCAGCACCGCTACCTGATAAATAATATACAGGCACTCTTTTTTCGCCTCATCGAGCGGCCTGATATAAAAGCCAGTGATAATGGCTTCCTGCATCTGCGTAATAAGCGCGCGATCCATCGTCTTAAGCGCCTGACATAATCCTCCGTACCGTTCGGATGCGTTTTCAGCGTCCGTTATCGAGAGTTTGCAGTCATCATCTTCCGTGTAAATGCCGGTAAACCCGAGCACAAACTTCATGCCGGTGCGGCCGAACGCCTCGCGGCACGCTGCGTAAAAATCAGCTTCACCGTGCGCGGGCCGGCTGATTCCGGCGGTTACGGATAAATTCATATACGTGAGCCACAGCTCCTGCATACTGCGGCAGATACTGCGCACGCTTTCCTGCGCAGCAGAACCCGGGCCTATCGGACAGAACAGCACATACCGTTCCGCGCTTACCGACGCAAACACGCAGCTGCGCATACACGGCAGCTCAGAGACAAACCCGCACAGCGGCTGCACTAACGAAAGCGCAATATTGTCTTTAAAGCGGTCGGTGTCGCGGCAGAACGCGTCGATTTCAAACGCCGCGACAGCATACTGTGCAGGGCTGCCCGCCGCAGAAAGAAACGCCTGCGCGGCGGCCTGATCTTCGCGCGCCGCCGCAGCCAGCAGCGCTGACGCGCGGTGCGAAAGCATCCTGCCCTGCCGCCCGGGAATAAACGCCGCCGCATCGTCCGCTTTTTTCAGCACGCGCGCAAGCTCCTTTTCTGCCAGTCCGCCAAACAGCGACTCATTCCAGTCGCGTGCAGACAGCAGCTGCGACACGCTTTGCAGCTGCCTGCGCAGCAGCGAACGAGACAATTCCGGCTTAAAGATATAGCTTACGACACCGTAGCGGAACGCGTTGCGCATCAGGTGAATATCGCCGTAATCGCACAGCACATAGATAACCGGATGTATGCCGCGCGCATACAGGAATACTAACAATTCAAGCACGTCGTCAGGGGATTCCTGCATATCAAGCAAAATAAAATCTATCTTTTTGTGCGTGCCGGCAAGCAGCGCGTCCCGTATCCGGCGCGGCGTATCCAGTTCAGGCACCAGTTCAAACTGATATGCTTTCCATGACAGCATATCGAGCAGCATGGATCTGACCGGCGCGTCATGCTCCGCAACAGCTGCTTTATACATGCTGCGCCTCCCGCGCCCGATACGGAACACGTATCAGCGTCGATGTGCTCTCCCCGCTTCTGCCGGTAATAGTTACACCGAACCCGCTGCCGTAATGCATTTTGAGCCGGTTATTGGTGTTCCATAATCCCATGCGGCAGTAATCCCAGTGATCCATATCGACAGCGCTGTTGAGAATCTCGTTTATATCGTCCTGTTCAAGGCTGCCGCCGTTGTCCGCTATCTCAATACAGACATTATCGTTGTCCTTGAAAATCCGCACCGTTATGAGCCCGGGCACATCAAGCGTGTCAAAGCCGTGCACAATGGAATTTTCCAAAATCGGCTGCAGCGTCATGCGCGGAATCAGACAGGAAAGGCAGCCCTCCGCTATTTCATACGCCACGTCAAAGCAGTCGGAGTACCGTATCTTCATTAAATACGTGTAGCTTTGCAAAAGCTCAATTTCTTCCTGTATTGTCCAGAATGACGACGTTCCCCGGAACGATGCCGAAAGGATGCAGATAAGCGCCTCGGCCATGTTTTTCAGGCTGTCGAATTTGGAAACCTGCGCCATAAATCGCAGCGAGTTCAGCATGTTGACAAGGAACTGCGGATTGATCTGCGCACGAAGCGCGCGGTATTCCGCTTCAAATAATTTATGCCGCAAGTTTGTTTCATCAGCCTGGCGCGCCGCAACCGCCTGCGCCATACCGTTAAACGATTCCTGCAGCTCCCGTATTTCCCGCAGACCCGCCGTCTCCGCGCGGCACGGCAAGCCGGTCGTTTCTGCCGCGGCAAACAGCGCTTTCAGCCGGCCCAGCGGCGCTATAACGCCGCGCGCGAATATCCATGCGCATACGGCAAACGCACATACGGCCGCCGCGGCAAGCAGGCACACAATCCACACAAGCGCATAAAACGGGCGCAACACTTCGTCCCAATTCAGCACCGCAAGCACGCGCCACGGCACGTCGGACGCCGAACCCACGACGCACGTACAGCGCGCGCCGTCAATCGTGTAGTCAAGCGACGCCGCAGAACCATCCGCGCTGCGCACAAGGGCGAAAAGCTCATCATACGCCGCGCCGCGTTCGGGCAGCACACGCTCCGCGCCGCCGTCCGCCGCCAAAAACACGGCCGACTGCGCCGCGACGCAGAACGCAGCTGCGCCGCCGCCCTCGTCAAGCTGCGCAAGCGCCTGCTCCGCCTGCGACCGGAAAAACAGCACGATAGATTCCAGGCGAATCCCACCGGACAAGCGGGACACGGCCGCTGTCTGCTGCGCTTTCGGCGCGTACGCGGCGCCCGCATACAGATGTGCGCGGCTCAGCGGCACTTCCGTATCGGCAAATACGCCGAACTGCGCCTTTCCCGGACGGGAAACAGCCGCTTTGTACCATTCCTGCGCTTTAACTTCTTCCGCATCAAACAGCACGCTGCCTTTTACCGCAAGTTCAGTGTCATCGGAAAAATAAAACACAAACGATGCAATATCTGCCGACGGATCAAGCAGATTATCTACGCGCCGCTGCAAAAGCCCGTACGCAGAAAAGAAATCAGCCCCTTCAGCCTGCGCCGTCCGTTCCGCCAGACCGATAATCGAGCCCTGATCGGCAGACATCAGACGAGACAGCTGCAGGGATATGCCGCGCGTCTCATCGCGCAGCACAAACAGCAGACTCGCTTGAGCACGCGCGGCGCGTTCACGCGCGCTGTCTGCTGTCTGCCGGTACAGCAGATACGTGAGACCGGCGGCGGCAAGCAGCAGCGGAACGAGCGTCAAGGCAGCGCATATCAGTATGTACCTGACCGCGCGCCGGTTTTTATACTTCATATCTATCTATTGTAAACCACTTTGTAATTCTTGCAACTGCGGCGCTTGTCATTTCGGTAAAAAAATCACGATTTGACAAACACAAACCGGTTTTCATCCATGCTGTACAGGTGAAACCCCAGCCGGTCAAACGCCGCGATGTCGCTCACATCAAAAGCCGCCCGTTCGGCCAGAAACCGCACCATTTCTCCGCGCGCCATCTTTACATACACGCCTTTTTCCCTGATTCTGCCGTTTTCCAGCTGCCCGAACACGCACGAGACAAGCCGGTCATTGCCCGAAAGATACGGCACAACCGCGCGCGCGTACTCGGCAGAGGCAAGATTCACAATAAGCGCGCCGCCGCGCTCGTCCGCTGCAAGCTCCCGGTACAGCGCGTCTTTCCAGAACTCATACAGATTCCGGCATCCGTCCGCGCACAGCCGCGCCTGCATTTCAAGCCGGCAGGGCACAACGGCGTCAAGCGGGCGCAGTATGCCGAAAAAGCCTGAAAGAATACGCACGTGCGCCTGCACATAGTCAAAATACCGCTGTTCAAACACCTGCGGCGCCATATATGCGTACTGAATACCGTCGTACGACAAAATCGCGCTGTTTCCGCGCTGCATCATCGAATCATCAAGCCGCATCGACTGAAACCGCGCGTAGTTTTCAGCCGCGATGACATCATTGCAGTTTAAAAGTGTTTTAAGCTCGCTGTACGAGAGCTTTTGTATGTGCGAAAGCAGCCGCTGCGAGCGCTCAAGCAGCGCCGGCAGAGACGCAGGCTCAGGATAGTCCGCGAGCGCGCGCATCTTTTTTGCCGGAGAGATAATGATTTTCATGCGGAGCGCAGGCGCTTACGCGCGTTTGGAAAGCACCCGCTCTATCGCGCACACGTACAGCGTGTGCAGGTCATGCGCAGGATACCATTTTTCAAGCAGCGACGCGTCGATAAATGAATCGGCAGAAAGCTCCTGGGCAAAGAGCTTTCTGCACAGCAGCACCGTCTGCGCTTCGGCAAAAAACGGTACGCCGTCCTCATGCCGCACGGTCAATCCTGCCTTCTGAATCTTGGGCTCATCGCGCCCCGAAACGCTTCCCAGATACGAAAGCTCTTTGCGGAACGCCTGCCCCGGCACGCAAAGCGAAAGCCGTTCGGCGGCATCGACAAATTCCTTTGTATAGCGCTGCGGACGGATAGCGATAAACGCGGCAGGCATACCCCACATCACGCCGAGCGCGCCCCACGAAGCGGTCATCGTGTTGACTTTGCCGTCTTTTTCCGCTGTGATTAAAAGCCAGTCCGAACCGATAAGCGTAAACGGGTCGGGCGTCAATTCATGTACGGTGATTTCTGTAAATTCCTGCATAGTATGGTATAGTAAACGGCGGCGGCGTCTTTGTAAAGTGGACAGGTTTTTCTTTTGCTGCACTCCCCGCGGAGAGTCTTTGCGCCTGCGCGCGCAGACCTTCTGATTCATACAGTTTTGCACGCGCCAAGATCGCCGGTACCGCTGCTCCTGCGTTTACGGTGGTCGGTATAGTAAAGAAAAAAGGGGAACGGTACGCCGCCCCCATGACTCATGCGCGGCTTATGCCGTGCGCAGCCGGTGCGTTACGGGTTGCGCGTAAATTGAAGTGAATTCCAATGCAGCATAGCACCATCATCAGAAAGCTGATAACGGCCGGATATCGTTTGTCCAAGAAGAAGACCCCCAGAACGGATAAATGTCAGTTTTCCGTTAGAGACAGACTATTCTCGTTCAAAATCATCGCCTGTCCCATGACATACCACGTACCGGCAAGCTGCTGAACCTCTTCCTCAGAAACTGCACTGCCACCCGACGTGGAAACGCATCCGCTCCATACGGCCGCCATGAGCGCCAGCATCACGGCGCACGGAATTGGCGGCTGTTAAATTTCCCATTTAAAAAATAAAAATTTGCCGATTGTCTTTTTTACATTTGCCATTTATCAGACATGAATTTTGCCGATGGCCAGCGGCGCACTTGCCGATTGCAAATTTTTTG
>DXHG01000042.1 GCA_019113455.1 Candidatus Treponema faecavium
GCCAAGCAGCGTGCCGCGCGCGTACATGTCCCAGTACGGAGCGCCGAGTCCGGTAAACGCAGGCACAAGCACCGCGCCGTTCGTGTCGGAAACAGTCTCTGCAAGAATATCGCACTCATGCGCGTACGAAATGAGCCCCAGCTCGTCTCGAAGCCATTTAACGACAGCGCCTCCCATGAAAATGCTGCCTTCAAGCGCGTACTGCGCCGTTCCGTCCGCCGCCGCGGCGACAGTCGTGATCAGGTTATGACGCGAACGCAATGGCTCGCCGCCGATATGCATGAGCAGAAAACAGCCGGTGCCGTACGTGTTTTTCGCCTGTCCGGCAGACCAGCATCCCTGTCCGAACAGCGCCGCCTGCTGGTCTCCCGCCGCGGCGGCAATGGGAATACTGAACCCGCATTCGCGTTCGTCGGTAACGCCGTATACTTCTCCTGAACGGCGAACTTCTGGGAGCAGTGCGCGCGGAATATCAAGCAGCGCAAGCAGTTCATCGTCCCACGAAAGCGTGTGAATGTTAAAGAGCATCGTGCGCGAGGCATTTGTCGTGTCGGTAATATGCAGTGCGCCGCCGCTCAGCTTCCAGATAAGCCACGTATCAATTGTGCCCGCAAGTATATCGCCGTTCTGCGCGCGTTCTCTGAGGCCGGGCACCGTGTTCAAGAGCCAGGCAATTTTAGTGCCGGAAAAATACGCGTCTATAATGAGTCCCGTCCTGTCCCTGATGCGCTCCGCGTGCCCTGCGTGTTCAAGCTCAGCGCACAGCGGCGCGGTGCGCCTGCACTGCCACACGATCGCATTGTACACAGGCGTGCCGGTGGTTTTGTCCCACAGCACGACCGTTTCGCGCTGGTTGGTAATGCCGAGCGCGGCTATGTCTTCAGGCCGCGCGCCCGCCTGCGCGATAACCTGCATGAGCGCGTCTTTCTGCGTGCGGTATATCTCAAGCGGGTCGTGCTCCACCCAGCCGGGCTTGGGATAATACTGCGTGATGGGAAAACTTGCCGCGGCTTTGGCGCGCGCCTGCCGGTCAAACAGCACGGCGCGGCTTGACGTGGTGCCCTGGTCAAGGGCAATGATATATTTCTTTTCGTTTGTGGCAGCATGTTTCATGATTGTTCCTTTTCTGTGCATAGTACAAACGCCGCGACGCGCCGTATACGGGTCATTGTATCATTGCTGAGAGGAAAGGGCAAATAAAAACGCGCGCCGTGAAAGCGGCGCGCGCATGGCCGTATACAGCCGCGAGCTACTGATTCAGTTCTGAAATCGCCTTGATGTCTGAAAAGCAGTCTTTATAAAGAGCTTTATCTTTGTATGTGGTTATCGAGGAATCAGGTACATACAGTACTGCGTTTTCTGCAATGTTGGCAAAACTTGACGCGGTTTGTGTGGGAGAGTTCTTCGGATGCATAATAACGGCAGCAAGCTGTGTGCAGCTGAAAAAAGCATCCGCTCCTATTGATGTTACCGATGAGGGGATAGTGATACGTTCAAGACCGGAGCAGAATTGGAACGCGCTTGCCTGTATTGTATCCAGCTTATTGGGGAGATCAATGTGTGTGAGTTTGCTGCACAGACTGAACGAACTTGTTCCGATTGCCGTTATCGTGTCGGGCAGCGTTACGCTGCCCGATGCGGACGGAAACGCATAAAGGCGCGTGCCGTCAGCCGAGAGGAGCATACCTCCGCTTGACGTAAAGGAACTGTTCCCGTCGGTAATAAAGCGCGTCAGATTCATACAGCCGCCGAACACAGTGCCGTTTATGCTCTTAAGCTGCGGCGGAAGTGTTATTTCCGTAAGATTTACGCAGCTTTGAAATGCTCCGGGCTGCAGCTCCGTGAGCGTGGTCGGCAGCACGGCGGAGTACAGATAGACGCAGTTTTTGAAAGCACCCGTTTCAATCATGGTAAGTTCCGTGCATTTGCTTAAATCAAGGCTTACGAGCGGATGCGCATCCCCGGTGCTTTTTGCGCCGAGCAGTTCTGCCAGTTCCGTTACGGACTCATTCGTGATGCCGGTGAGTGCGACGTGCTGCGGCGTGTCCGACGGCGTAAGCTGTGCGAGATACTCTTTCGCCTCGTCAAGCGTGAGCGCGCCGCCCTCCTGCTGCCCTGCCTGTACAAGCGCGGCAGCTGCCGTGCTTGTACAGCCTGCAGCGATGTACACAGTTTCACGGTATGCCGTAAGCCCTTCTGCGCACACCGTGAACAGGTACGTGCCCGCGGCAAGCGAATCTTTCTCATAGCGGGCGCTGCCGTCTGCCGCGTTAATCGTCTCTGCGTTCGCCTGCGGGAGCGCCGTGTCATCCGCTGAGATAGGGGCTAACGACGCCTGTACGGCTGTTACGCCATCGGGAACGGTGATAACCGCTTCAAAGCGGCCGGTTCCCTCTTGTGCAGGTACAAGCGTTATCACAAGCTCGTTTATGCCGGGCTGTACGTTAAACGATTCCTTCGTTCCTGTGCAGAGCAATGCGTCTCCGCGCCGTACCGTGACGGTGAAATCCCACGCGCCGGTGCTGCCGAGGACGGCAGGCTCTGCCGCCGTCGTGTGAGCGCTTTGCCAGGTGTGCGATACGGTGATTCCGCCCGGGCCGTTTCCGGTAAGCGTTACAGTATCGGCGCTTTGCAGTGCCTGCTCCGCGTCAGGCAGTACCGTGCGCGAATGTGCGGTGTGCGCTGTATGCGGCGTGTCAAGCACGAGCGTGAGCAGCGCGTTCGGGGCAGCCTCGAGTACAGGATCATGGCTGCAGCCGCACAGCACCGATGCGAGCATGACTGCGGCGGCCAGCGCCGCTGCCGCCGCGCGCTGCGTGTGTACAGTATGCATCATGGCTCCTCCTCTGGTGCTGTGGGGATACAGAACTCTTTTCGCGCGGAAAGGAACGAACCGTACGGCCCGGGAACGATGACGAGCGCTTCGTGCATACCGAATTCCGTGTCAGCGGGAATATTGACCGTTTGCCCGGTATTGCCTGCAAACTCTTTTCCGTCTATGAACCAGCGGTATGACTCATGTTTCTCCGGCAGGGTAAGCGTGCCGTCAGCGGCGTTATAGCTGATGTCTGCCTGTATGTCCTCATAGCGCGGGAGCTCGATACCGACTGTGATACTGGCGTTGTCTTCCGTGCCGTCTTCGTTTTTCCAATTCGCCCAGAACTCAATACGGCGTGCCTTTGTTCCTGCAGGAATAACGGTGTGCGGGGCTCCGGTGTAGGCCGCATTTGTGTACCAGCCGGCAAAGAGTTTTCCCTGCGGCGGCACAAGCATATCCGCGCCGGGGAGCACCGCCGCCTCGTACACGGTAAACGTTTTGGGCACCGCTGCCTCATCCTTCCACATGCCGCTGCCTAAATGATACTCGATAGTGCCGTATTCCACCGTGTCAACAGACGCTGTAGACGTACTTGTGTATTCCGGCACGACAAGCACCGTCTCGCGGTATGAAAAAACCGCTTCGGCATCGTCTTCGTCCGGATACAGCGAGAATACCAGCAGATAATTGCCGCCGGGCTGTTCCCTTTGGTAGTGCACAACGGATATTTTGCCGTCTGTTTCCATACCGCCGCCGCTTTTCGTAAACGTCTGCTCGTGCACCGGCTCCGCGCTGTCAATGCCGGCAAACAGGGTCGCCGTTACTTTGTGCATCGTTGCCGGAAAAGAAAACGCCGCGTTGATAACGCCGGTTCCAGAATCGAGCGGCACGACGGCAAACAGCAGCGTGTTGGTTTTGCCCGCTTCTATTGTGCGGTTATCGAGCGTTCCGCCGTATATGGCCTCGCTGTCTTTTTTAAGCTGTATCGTAAAGTTCCACACGCCGGCGGCTATGAGCGCGGCATCTGCCGCGCCCGCTTCGACAGACTCCCAGCTGTGAGAGAACGTTCCTTCCGCGTCAATGCGGGAACCGGTAAGTTCCACGCCGTCAAAGACCGCAAAATCGGGCTCAAAAACGGGAGCTATTGTGCGCGCCGCATATGCCGACACGCCGACGGTGATGCAGGCAAGCTGCGTGCGGGACGAGCCCGACGACGAGCTATGGGAGCACCCCGGCAGGACAGCTGCCGCGATACAGGCAATCAGCAGCGCGGACAGCGCCGCCGCGCGCGGGCGCCGGATAAAGACTTTCATATACGTTCCTCCGTATACGCGTGATACAGACTGCATACGCGGTCCGTTGTATGCTATATAGCGTTTATTTTGCGTTTTTCTGTACATTTTTGTGCATAACGGTGTACAGTAATGCGAAAAAGACACTCGATACTTCTATATAAAGGAGAGACTGTATGACGCGCCGTACCGTTCTGCGGTTTATTGCCGCGCTGCTGTGCTGTACTGCAGCGGCGGCTCAGAAAAACGTACTGACTATTGCCACGTGGAATATTCAGACATTCGGGCAGACAAAGGCGGAATCAAACCGCCTGTATCCGATTGCCGCGCTGCTCGCGGCGTTTGACGTAACAATCGTGCAGGAAATACGCAGCAAAGACTGGTACGGCCTTATCGCGCAGACGGCAGTGCAGGTAATGAACGCGGAATCGGGCGAGAGCGGGAGAAGATGGAAATTTGCCGTGAGCGAGCCGCTCGGCCGGTCGTCAAGCAGGGAAAATTATCTCTATATATATGACTCTTCCCGCGTTGAGCTTTTTAACAGCGCGGGCGATTGCATCGGCATAGATCCAGAGTCTTTTACCGATATTGACGGGGACGGCTTTATCGGCAAAGATGAAATCAGGTTTCACGCAGAAACATTCCCCGATACAGGCGACTGGTTTGAGCGGGAGCCGGCGGCGGTGCTGATGCGCTGTGTTGACGGCGGCTTTGACGCTGTGCTCGTAAACACGCACGTTAAGCCCGCCGACGCGGAAGCGGAGATTTTTTTGCTTGATGACGCGGCCCGCTATTTTTCTGCGCTGTTTGGCGAACGCGACGTGCTCATTGCCGGAGACTTTAATGCCGACGGCTCGTATTTTGACGAGGCGAAGCTTGCGGAGGCGTTCTGTGCGCTTGAGTTTTTCTGCATAGTGCCTGACAGTCAGGATACGACGGTTGCGGCGTCAAGCCGCACATACGACCGCATTGTCTGCACGGTATCGATGCAGGAAGACTGCGCCGGCAGTGCGGAAGTGTTTTCGATTGCGCCCTATATCCGCGCGGCGCAGGCGGCGTACGGCTATGACGATGTGTTTACGGAAAAAAACATCTCGGATCATTATCCCGTGTGTTCATACTGGTATACCGACCGGGACACGGACTAACCGAAAGGAGCGGCAGAGACTCTATGCAGGCGTTGCAGGAACTGGGGCGTTTTGCTCCCGCGGCGGCGCTGCTCATCGCGGCGGCGCTGTTCTTTATTGCTGCATTCCGCATCTGGCTCGCGTTTGAGCGGCGCAGAAAGAGCGGCGGACAGGCCGAACACGTACCGCAGGCCGAACGCGTGCCGCAGGCCGAACGCGTGCCGCAGGCCGCGGGCGGTGGTGCGCAGCCTGCCGTCTGCCCGCTCTGCGGCGCATCTCTCGCGCGGGGTGAAAAACTGGTATCCAGGATATACCGCGCCGCCTCCGCGCAGCGCGCGCATGGGCAGCGCTGCCTGATTCTCGGCTGCCCGCACTGCTTCAGCCGCAGCGGCGCAGACGCCCCGCTTACGTACCGGCGGCGCTGCCCCGTGTGCGGCAAAACGGTGCCCGCTGACGGCGCGCTTGCAGCGCGGCTTTTTGTACGCGAAAACGGCAGAAACCACGTGCATATCAGCGGCTGCACGGGATGCGTAAAGGGGGTCCGGAATATGCGGCTGCAGACTTGACAGCTTGCAGCCCGCCTCTGCACGGTTTTGCGGGGCGGCTTCTGCGCTGCACGCGGGCGGTGTTTCTTTCTTATTCTCTGATTTGCGGCGCATTTGCCGATGGCTGACAAATTTCCCGTTTAAAAAATAAAAATTTGCCGATGGCTAAATTTTATTTTGCCGATGGCTAATTTTTTATTTGCCAGTTATCAGACATGAATTTTGCCGATGGCCAGCGGCGCACTTGCCGATTGCAAATTTTCAGTTTGCCGTCGGCAAAT
>DXHG01000043.1 GCA_019113455.1 Candidatus Treponema faecavium
GTTCCAGATAAACCAAAAAATCGTGTATCCCAGTCAGGGCGTGGGAAAAATTACCGACATATGCGAAAAAACATTCAAAGACAAAACATTTCTGTATTATGTGATCTACCTTGACGTATCCGATATGGTCATCATGGTGCCTGTCGACAAGGTTGACGAGCTGGGCATCCGCCCGATTGTTTCATGCGAAGAAGCGCTTGAGGCGCTGGATAAAATCGGCGATGCCATGGAGCCTATCACTTCCGACTGGAAGGCCCGCTACCAGCAGAATCTTGACCTGCTCAAAAAAGGCAGCGTGAGCGACATCGCTGCCATTGTGCGCTGCCTGTACCACCGCAGCAAGGTAAAAGAACTGCCGATTATGGAGCGAAAACTGTACGACTCGGCCAAAAAACTGCTTGAAGATGAAATATCGTTTGCGCTCGACAAGCCGGTTAAAGAAGTTGAAGCCATTATTCACGAAAAACTCGAGCCGCTGGGACCGGTGCGCGACACAAAACATGCCGTCATAAACGACGATTTTGACGACGATGTAGACGACGTGTTTGAAAACGACGATGATATGATGGACGACGACGATGGAGACGACGACTGACCGCCAGGCCGTTCTTGTCGTTACGGCAGCTGGTTCGTCGCAGCGCATGGGCGGCGGCGCAAAAAAGGAATTTCTGCGCCTGCCGTCTGGGCTTTCGGTACTGGCGGGCGCAATAGAGCCGTTTGTGCGTTCGCTTACGCTCTGCGCATGCGTTGTGACGTACAAAAGCGGGGACCACGGCGCGCTTGAGCAGGCGCACGAGGCAATCCGCACATCGCGGCTGCTGCGCGAGACGTTTGACGGCGGCGGCGTACCGCTCATACTCACGGAAGGCGGCAAAGACCGTCAGGAATCAGTGTATAACGGGCTTGAAGCTCTCCAGGCGGCGAATATCCCCAATCTGGCCAGCGACACGATTGTGCTTGTGCACGACGGAGCGCGGCCGTTTGTAACGGAGCCGCTCATACAAAAAACGTTTGCGCTTGCGTGTGCGCGCGGCGCAGCTGTTCCCGCGCTTGAGCCTTCCGACACGCACAAAGAAATCGATGAAAACGGAAAAATCACGCGCCATCTTGACCGCAGCCGGCTTGCCGCGGTGCAGACGCCGCAGGCGTTCCTGTTTTTTCCGCTGCTTGAGGCGCACCGCAAAGCACGCGCAGGCGGAAAAACATATACCGACGACACTGAAATCTGGAATGACTATGCCGCGCCTGTTTATACCGTGCGCGGTGAGGCTGCAAACAAAAAAATCACCTATCCGGCAGATATGCCGCAGGAGCAGCAGATGATTCATACAGGACTGGGATACGATATACACCGCCTTATTGCCGGAAGGCCGCTCCTGCTCGGCGGCGTGCATATACCGTTCGACAGGGGAGAAGACGGGCACTCTGACGGCGACGTGCTGCTGCACGCGGTTACCGACGCGCTTTTGGGCGCCGCCGGTCTTGGAGACATCGGCTCATATTTTCCGCCGTCAGACATGCGCTGGAAAGACGCGGATTCCGCGCTGCTGCTGCGCACCGCATGGCAGACAGTAACGGAAGCCGGCTGGCGCTTGGGCAATATCGACTGCGTGGTTGTCCTTGAAGCGCCCAAACTGCTGCCGTACCGCGAACATATACGGCAGTCAATAGCCGATATACTCGGCGCTGAACGGCAGCTTATATTTGTGAAAGCGAAAACACGCGAAAAGCTCGGGGAAGTCGGCAGCGGAGCCGCCGCCGAAGCATACGCCTCATGTCTCTTGTATAAATAACCGCAGAGCCGCCGCTTTTATGCCCGCACCTCACCGGTTGCGGTAAAACGCAGGCACATAAGCGGTTATCTCAGTTCGGCAGCTCAAGAATCAGTTCCACTTCAGAAACAGTCAGGTTTACCGCCCGTGCGATTTGCTGCACGGTCCAGCCACGGTGATTCAGGCTGCGCACTTTATCGCGCTGCGTCGGAGAAATACGCTCTTCCACAACAGGGTCTTCGGTAATTTCGCGCGATACCAGCGCATGGAGCAGTTCTATCTGCTCGTCTGCCGTTTTTGCCAGCTGCTGCAGCCGTGTTTCCGTGCGGTTCATGCTTTCTTTTGTCGCGCGCAGTTCGTTCATGCGCGTTTCGGTTTCGGCAAGCAGGCCGCTGAACGATTCAACCTTTGCCAGCGCGTCGTTAATGCGTTCGTTGTTTGAAAGCAGCGCGTCGACATGTTCCTGCACATCGGAAAGCTTTTCGGGCAGCAGTTCTGTTTGTTCGGCATACTGTTTCAGTTTGTTTTCGAGTTCCCGCAGCTTATCAAATGATTTATCCACATCGTGAATCGTCTGATCAAGCACTTCGTTTTTGCCTTCAAGCCGCTCGTACCGCGTCGTTATGCCGTTGAGCTGATCCTGCGCGCGGCGCACTTCGATAAGCAGTTTCTGCAGATCATCGCTTGACGTCTGTATTTCCGATATTTTCTGATCCATGGAGTCAGAAATTGACAGCAGATGATCAAAGTTTTCTTCCATGCTTTCAAGCTGCTGCTTATCCGACGTGAATTTCAGCAGTTTCTGATTCACATCATCTTCCATGCTGCGCATCCGCTGATAATCGGATTCAAGGGCGGTTAAGAGGCCGCGCATTTCGTCAGTCTTTGCAACTTCGTCTTTCATGTCCGACAGCGCCGTTTCAAGCCGGTTACGCAGCTCTTCAACCTGCACAATTGCCGGTGCCTGCTGCAAAAAGCCGTCGATACGGCGCTCTATCGTGTCAAGCGTACCGTTTACCGTCTCCGTTTCTTTGTGCATATTCTGAATAAGTTCCGTATGCGCAGCGTCGGCGGCAGCTTTCATGCTCTGCATCTGCTGCACCGCTGCCTGCAACTGATTTTCTACGGCCTCATGCTGTTCGCGGATCCGCTCTGCCGTCTGTTCGGCCATCGCGTCATACGCGGACTGGGCGCTGCGCATAAGCGTATCAGTCTGGCTGCGGTACGCCGAAAGTTCCTGTTCGGCAGCCATTTTGAGCGCCTCAAACTCAGATAGCGCCGCAGACTGCTTTGATTCAAGCTGCCCGCTTTTGGCGGCAAGCTCTGTTTCAAACGCCGTTTGCGTCTGCGCAATGCGGTTTTCCGTATCGGTTTCAAGCGCGGCAAGCCGTTTCTGCAGCGCGGCGTGAGACTCATCAAACTGATGAGAAAGTTCACGCTGCCATTGGGCAAAACCGGCTGTCAGCTGCTGCATTTCCGTTTCGCTCTGGCTGCGCGATTCTGCGATGCGTTCGGCAGCATCACGCAGTTTCTCCTGTATGTCCTGTTCATACCGCGCAAGCGTACCGGCAGCGGAATCGCTGTGTTCGGCAATCAGGCGCTGCATCTGCTCTGCTGCCTCCGCGCGCGCCTGCTCAAAATCCATGCCGCATTTATCGGCAAGGGAACGCACATTCGTTTCGATGGCGCTGATTTTGCGCAGCGTGTCTTCATCAAGCGACGCGAGCGCCTGATCAAACGTATCCGCATACGACTTAATGCGCTCCTGCAAATGCGCAAGTTTTTCTTTCAGTTCCGCTTCGTACGCATTTTCAAGCGCCGTCCGCTGCTGCGTATAATCGCCTGAATACAGGTCAAGGCGTTTGTCCACTTCTTCTTTCCATGCGTCTATAGCCGCAGAAAGCGACTCCCGCTGTCCGGCAAGCACTTGTGAAAAATCCGCTTCAAAATGTACAAGCCTGTCGTTTACCAGCGCCTGCGCAGTCTGCTGCAAATCCGCGATTGTCTTTTCCGTATCCGCGACATGCTGCTCTATATCGGCGGTGCGCTGCGCCAGTTCCTGTGCGAACGTCAAATGAGCCGCTTTCTGACTTTCCGCAAACGAGCCGAACGTATCGAGCACGGAGCGCCGTATTTGTTCCATTGTCTGCTTAAGCTCGTGATCCATCTGTACGGCATCGTTTTCAAGCTGCGCTATCTGCTGCAGCCGATAATCCATGTCATGGCGGTATATGGAAAGCTGTTTAGTCAAATCCTCAAGATACGACATCTGCCGGTTGTCGCAGGAAACAATAAATTCCTGCAGCGTATTCTCCGCCGTATCCTGAATTTCTGCGATACGGTTCTGAACCAAATCGTATATGTCGGACAGGCGGCGGTTGTTTTCCGCAGTTATTTCAGAAATATGGTTTTCTGACTGGACCGCTGCTGTCTGCAATTCATTGAACTTCTGTTCAATCTTTGCGGTGGTTTCTGTCAAAAGCTGTTCCGACTGCGCAAGCTGGGAACGCACGTCTGCAAGCGTCTCCTGCGACGCGGTTTCCCAGCTTACCCGATAATTATCCGCCGTCTCGTATGCGGCGGCAATTTTCGTATCGATATAGGACTCAAGCTCATGCAGCTGCGTTTCCGTTTCCTGCTGCAGTTCTGCAAGGCGCTCATTTGACATCCGCGTAAAACGCTCATGCGCGGCCGTTTCTTTTGCGTTCACATCGGCAAGCGTCTTTTCAAACAATGACTGCGTTTGCCCGTCAAGAGCCGCCGCCTGTTCGTCAAGCGTGCGCTTAATCGTGTCAAGCATCTCGGCGGTATGCGCTGTTTCCTGAGATACGCGCTGCGCTGTATCTCGGGTCTGCTGCATATCGCTTTTAAGCGAATCGCGCAGCATCTGCACGGCAGTATCAAACTCCTCGCGGAAGCCCGCTATAGTGCGTTCAACCGTGCTGTTCGTATGATCCAAAGACTGCTGCGCCGCTTCATGGATACCGGATACGCGCTCTGACAGCTCCTGTTCAAACGCTGTAAAATGCGCCTGTGCTTCCTGGGAAAACCGTTCATACATGGACCGCTCTTTTTCTGCAATGCGCTGCGAGGTCTGTTCAAACAGTTCCTGATTCTGTGCTTCTATCTCTGCCGCCCGCGTATCCAGGCTGTTTTGGAGCTGTGCGAGTACGGCGTTGTTTGCATCAGACTGCACGGAAAGCTGTTCGGAAAGCGTCTGCGTCTGTGCGATCGAGCTGTCAAGCGACGCGCGTATTTCCTGCATTCTGTCTGCAACATCACTGCGCAGCGTCTGTATGCGCGTGCCGATAGAGTCTGCCGTGCTGCGAAGCGATTCGTCCGCCTGTGTCTGCACCGACGCAATATGCGCGTCAATTTCCGACTGGCAGCGGGAAAGGCGCTCATGCGAATCATGGGCAAACTGCTCATACGCTGCCTGCTCTTTTTCTGCGATAACGGAGGCGGCCTCTTCAAACAGCCGGCGGTTTTGTTCTTCTATTTGGGCTGCCCGAGCATTGAGCGCATCCTGCAGGCCGGCAAGAATCGCGCTGTTGCCGTCCGCTTCTGCTGACAGCCGCTCCGCTGTTATCATCGCTTCCGCAAGCGAATCATTAAGCTGTGTTTCCATGTCCGCTATTTTAGCTGAAACATCGCTTTGAAAACTTTCCAGTTTATGTTCTACGCTGTCATTCGCGGAATGGAGCACGGCGTCGGTCTCCGTTCTGATCTCCGCAATCGCCTGCTCTACCTGTTCGTGATATGCATCAATGCGCTGCTGTGAATCATACGTCAGCTGCTCGCACACAGACTGCTCTTTTTCCTGTATAAGAGCTGCTGTCTGTTCAAACAGCGCTCGGTTCTGTTCTTCTATCTGCTGCGCGCGTTCTGCTAACTTATCCTGCAAACCGGCGAGAATCGCGCTGTTGCCGTTCGCCTCTGACGCAAGCCGTCCGGCAAGCTGCTTTGTTTCAGCAAGCGTGCTGTGCAGCTGCTGCTCCGTATCCGAAAGTTCTCCCGATACGGTATTGCGCATCGCGGCAATACGTTCTTCCGTATGTTCACGCGCCGCCTGCAGTGAGTGTTCCGCGTCTGTTTCTGCGTCCGCAATACGGGTTTCCATCTGAACGCGATACGACTCAAGCCGACTGTCAAATTCAGCGCGGCAGTTTTCAAGCCGCGCTTGTGAATCATGCGCAAACTGTTCGTACGCGGCTGCTTCTTTTTGTGCCACATGCGCCGCCGCTTCTTCAAACAGCGAGCGGTTCTGTTCTTCTATTTCCGCCGCGCGCGCGGTAAGCCTGGCCTGCAAGTCTGAGAGTATCGCGATGTTGCTGTCTGACTGCGCGGAAAGCCGCTCTGCGAGCGTCTGCGCCTCGTTTAACGCGCCGTCAAGTTTGCCTTCTATCTCATCGAGCCTGCCGTTCATGCCGCCGTGCAGCGTCTCTATCTGTCCGGTAAGCTCGGCGCTCACGCCCTGCAGCGACTCGTCAGTCTCACGCTGCAGCTCACTCAGCCGCCCGTCAAATTCGGCGCGGCAGCTTTCAAGCCGAGTTTGTGAATCATGCGCAAACTGCTCGTACGCCGCCATCTCTTTTTCTGCCGCGCGTGCCGCCGCTTCCTCAAACAGCGCGCGGTTCTGTGCGTCTATCTCTGCCGCGCGTTCGGCAAGTTTATCCTGCAAGCCTGACAGTATTGCGCTGTTGCTGTCTGACTGCTCAGAAAGCCGCTCTGCGAGCGCCTGCGCTTCGTTCAGCGCACCGTCAAGTTTGCCTTCTATCTCATCGAGCCTGCCGTTCATGCCGCCGTGCAGTGTCTCTATCTGCCCGATAAGCTCGGCGCTCACGCCCTGCAGTGACTCGTCAGTCTCACGCTGCAGCTCACTCAGCCGCCCGTCAAATTCGGCGCGGCAGCTTTCAAGCCGAGTTTGTGAATCATGCGCAAACTGCTCGTACGCCGCC
>DXHG01000044.1 GCA_019113455.1 Candidatus Treponema faecavium
GACGATGATAATGACGGGAACGTTATAGTGGCTGATTGTCGCCAGCTCGTTGCAGTTCATGCGGAATGAGCCGTCTCCGGCAATATGCACGACGCGGCGCTCAGGGAACGCAAGCTGCGCGCCTATCGCCGCGCCCGTTCCAAAGCCCATCGTGCCGAGGCCGCCCGACGTGAGGAACGTGCGTGGTTTGGAAAACGGATAAAACTGCGCCGCCCACATCTGGTGCTGTCCAACTTCCGTCGTAATAATCGTGTCGTCTCCTAAAAGCTCATGTATTTTTTCGCACACAAACTTTGGATGCAGCGGCGTCGTTTTCTGGTACGCGGGCGGCAGGTGCCGCTTCCACTCTGCGACCTGTGCGTTCCAGCCGCTCATACTGCGCTCGTGCAGCAGCGGGAGCAGCCGCGTTAAAATATCTTTTACGCTGCCGACAAGCGAACGCTCCGTGCGGATGTTCTTGTCTATTTCGGCAGGATCGATGTCGATATGCAGCACTTTGCTGTTCTGCGCAAACCGCGCAGGATTGGAAATCACACGGTCAGAGAAACGCGCTCCCAGCGCGATATACAGATCGCACTGGTTTGCGGCCATATTGGCGGCTTTTGTGCCGTGCATGCCAATCATGCCGCAGCAGAGCTCGTGCTGCGACGGGAACGCCGTCTTTCCCATCAGGGACACGGCAACCGGGATGCTGCACTTTTCCGCCGCGGCAAGAAGCTCGCCGCTCGCATCCGATATAATTACGCCGCCGCCGGCATAGATAAACGGGCGCTGCGCAGCATTTATCATGTCCGCCGCCGCCTGTATCTCTTCGTCTGACGGCGTCGCCGTAACGGCAACGCGCCGCGATGCAATTTCACCGGCTTCAAACTGGCTGATGTCAGCCGGTTCGTAATCGATCGTCGCCGCAGTTACGTCTTTGGGAATATCGATGAGCACCGGCCCCGGGCGTCCAGTCCGCGCGATAAAAAATGCCTCGCGTATCGTATGCGCAAGCATGGCCGGATCGCGGACAATATAGTTATGTTTTGTAATCGGCATTGTGATGCCGGTTATATCAACTTCCTGAAAACTGTCCTTGCCCAGCAGGCTGCACGATACGTTGCACGTAATCGCGACAAGCGGCACCGAATCCATATACGCAGTCGCAATGCCGGTAACAAGGTTCGTTGCGCCCGGCCCGCTTGTTGCCAGCACAACGCCGGTCTTGCCCGTTGCACGGGCGTATCCGTCTGCGGCATGGGCAGCGCCCTGCTCGTGCGCGGTCAAAATATGACGGATACGTTCTTTATGCTTGTACAGCTCATCGTAAATATTAAGGATGGCGCCGCCCGGGTACCCGAAAACGGTGTTTACTCCCTGTTCGGCAAGGCACTCAATAACTACACGCGCTCCGGTATACTTCATTGAAGGATTGCCCCCTTGTCAGCGGAAGACACAAGTTTTGCGTAGCGCGCGAGATACCCGCTTGCAACTTTCGGCGGCGGGCAGACCCACGCGGCGCGGCGGCGCGCCAGTTCTTCGTCAGAAACTTCAAGCGTTATCTTGTACGCATTGATGTCAAGCGTTATGTTGTCTCCTTCCTGCACGAGCGCAATCGGCCCGCCGTCTGCGGCTTCAGGAGAACAGTGGCCGAGCGAGGCGCCGCGCGTCGCACCGGAAAAACGCCCGTCCGTAATCAGCGCCACTTCGCGGTCAAGCCCGCGGCCGGCAAGCGCTGCGGTAACCGCAAGCATTTCTCTCATGCCCGGCCCGCCGCGCGGCCCTTCGTAGCGGATAACGACCACATCCCCGCTGTGAATATCATCGTTCTGCACGGCGGCAAAGCACGCCTCCTCCGAATCAAACACACGTGCAGGCCCCGTATGCTTCATAAGCTCGGGCGCGCACGCGGAGCGTTTCACCACGGTGCCATCGGGCGCAAGATTGCCGAACAGGATGGCGATGCCGCCGCTTTCGGAATACGGGTTTTCTATCGGCCGTATAATATCGGGATTAAGATTGCGCACGCCGGCGATGTTTTCGCCAATCGTTTTGCCTGTTGCCGTCGGCAGATCAGTATGCAGCAGGTTTTTCTTCGCCAGTTCGGCAAGCACCGCCTGCACGCCGCCTGCCTCGTACAGATCGCTGATAAACGTATGTCCTGCAGGCGCCAGATGGCACAGATTGGGCGTGCGTTCAGAAATGGCGTTTATCATATGCAAATCTATCGAAACGCCCGCCTCGTACGCTATCGCGGGCAGATGCAGCACGGTGTTTGAGCTGCAGCCGAGCGCCATGTCAGCCGTAAGCGCGTTCTCAAACGACTCTGCCGTCATAAGTGAGCGCGCAGTTATGCCTGCTTCAAGCATGTGCATAACCGCCATGCCGGCATGTTTGGCAAGCGCGATGCGCTCACCAAAAACGGCCGGAATAGTGCCGTTTCCGGGGAGCCCCAGCCCCAGCACTTCGGTAACGCAGTTCATGCTGTTCGCCGTGAACATGCCCGAACACGAGCCGCAGCCCGGACACGCGGCGCGTTCAAGCTCGTCAAGCTGTGCTTCCGTTATTTTGCCAGCGCTTACCGCGCCGACGGCTTCAAACATGTCGGTCAGACTGAGATTCTTTTTGCCGTAGGGATTATGCTCGTGAAACCGATCCGCGCCGCGGAGCCTTCCGGGAAGCATCGGCCCGCCTGAACACACAACAGTAGGCAGATCAAGCCTGCCGGCTGCCATGAGCATACCGGGCACAATCTTGTCGCAGTTCGGTATCATGACAAGGCCGTCAAACTGGTGCGCCCGCACCATGCATTCGATGGAATCGGCAATCAGTTCTCGCGTTACGAGCGAATATTTCATTCCCTCGTGTCCCATCGCGATGCCGTCGCATACGCCGATAGCGGGAAATTCCACCGGTGTGCCACCTGCCATGCGGATACCGGCTTTTACGGCATCTGCAATCTTATCCAGATTGATATGCCCCGGTATAATCTCATTATGTGCACAGCACACGCCGATAAGCGGACGCGCAAGCTCCTCGTCAGTATATCCCATCGCCCGAAACAAAGAACGGTGCGGCGCGCGCGCCGCGCCCTTTTTTACATTGTCGCTTTTCATCTATACAATTCCTCTCACCAGCTTTCTCTTTGTCAAAAGTATTCTATTATAATATCCGGCATGCCGCGCAGACTGCATTACAGCGCCGCTATTACCAGATCGCCCATCTGTTTTGTACCGGCAAGCCTGCCTGCTGCACGCACGGA
>DXHG01000004.1 GCA_019113455.1 Candidatus Treponema faecavium
CGCGCGGCAGATCCGTGCTTGCCGATTACAGCCGCGATTTAACGGCGTATGCGCGCAGCGGCGATATGGATGCGGTAATCGGGCGGGATGCCGAAATAAACAGGATTATACAAATATTGTCGCGCCGGACAAAAAATAATCCGGTGCTTGTCGGAGATCCGGGCGTCGGCAAAACTGCCATTGTCGAAGGCCTTGCTGCAAGAATCGCCGCCGGCAATGTGCCCAGAGGCCTCTTAAATAAGCGCATACTGACGCTTGACATGGCATCCGTTATCGCCGGTACTAAATTCCGCGGGGAATTTGAAGAGCGCATCAAGCTGATCATGAAAGAAATCGCCGAACACAAAGATATTATTCTCTTTATCGATGAACTGCATACTATCATCGGTGCAGGCGGTTCTGAGGGCGCCATGGATGCGTCAAATATGTTCAAACCAGCGCTTTCGCGCGGTGAAATGCAGTGCATCGGCGCGACAACACTTGCCGAATACCGCAAGTATTTTGAACGCGATGCGGCGCTTGAACGTCGGTTCCAGATTGTGCAGATTGCCGAACCGAGCGAGCAGGAAACAGTCGCCATCCTTGACGGCATTAAGAAGAAGTACGAGGATTTTCACGGCGTTGTGTACGGTGAGGGCGTAACAGAAGCTGCGGTGCGTTTTTCAAAACGCTATATTACTGAGCGCTTTCTGCCTGATAAGGCAATCGATATTCTCGACGAAGCCGGTGCAATGAAAAAGATTACCGGGGACGTTCGTCCGCCTGAGCTGAGCAAACTTGAAGACAGCATTGCGCGCCTGACGGAAGAAAAAAATCTGCTTGTGCAGAGTCAGGCGTATGAGCGCGCCGCCGAGGTGCGCGATAAGGTGCATGAATTAAAAGACGATCTTGAGCGGTTTAACGCATACTGGCAGAAAAACGGCGGCAGAGAAGGCATCCTTGTGACAGTTGCCGATATATGCCGCGTTATTTCGGAAGTAACCGGTATTCCGTCAGTGCAGCTCAGCGAATCTGAAACAGCGCGCCTCGTGCGCATGGAAGAAGAACTGCACCGCAGCGTTATCGGACAGGACGAAGCTGTGCGCCTTATATCTTCCGCAATCCGCCGGTCTCGCGCCGGCATTTCTTCTCCGCGCCGCCCGCTCGGTTCTTTTATATTTCTCGGTCCGACAGGCGTGGGAAAGACGCAGCTTGCAAAAAGCCTTGCCGAATTCTTATTCGGAACGTCCGATGCGCTCATTCGTATCGACATGAGCGACTATATGGAAAAACACACGGCGAGCAGGCTTGTCGGCGCGCCGCCGGGCTATATCGGTTATGAAGAAGGCGGCATGCTCACGGAACAGGTGCGCCGCCATCCGTATTCCATTGTGCTGCTTGACGAGATAGAAAAGGCGCATCCTGATATTTTTAACCTGCTGCTCCAGATACTTGAAGAGGGCGAGCTGCGCGACAGTCTTGGACATACAGTCAATTTCCGCAATACGGTTGTGCTCATGACAAGCAACGCGGGCGCGCGCCGCATTTCAGCGTCTTCGCGGCTGGGATTCGGCATCAACACAGACGCAGCAGTGCTGCCGTATGAGGAAATCAAAGAAAACGCGCTTACCGAGCTGAAAAAACTGCTGAGTCCTGAACTGCTGAACCGCATAGACGATGTGATTGTGTTTAACGCGCTTACCGAGCACGAGATAAGCGGTATTCTCGATATTCAGCTTGCGGAGCTTGGCGCGCGCCTTGCCGAAAAAAACATCTCGCTTGCGCTGTCCAAAGGCGCGCGCGCGTATCTGATACAGCACGGATACGACCCCGCATTTGGCGCGCGCCCTATGCGCCGCCTGCTTCAGAAGGAACTGGAAGACCCGCTTGCGGCGCTGCTGCTTGAACAGCAGGATGCGGAGGGTACGGTGTTCGTGTCGGTAAAGAAAGATGCGCTCCGTCTGTCGCTTAAAAGCTCCGTAACTGCGGAAACAGCCGTGTTTGTATAGCTTTTTCTCTGTGTTGACAGCCATTTCCTCTTTCTGCATACTGAATACAGCGTATGCAGAAAAACTGTATCGTATACAACTATATAGAATGAGGCGTTATGGCAGAGAACAGTGAAAAGACAACGGTTGAAAAATTATCAAAACTTGCACAGATAAACGATCCCATTGATTTATCTTTGTATCAGAAATATAACGTCAAGCGCGGGCTGCGTTATGCGGACGGGCGCGGCGTGCTTGTCGGTCTGACGCGCATCGGCGACGTGCTTGGCTATGAAATCATAGACGAGCAGAAAGTAGCCGTGCCGGGAAAACTTATATACCGCGGCTATAATATAGAAGATTTAATACGCGATGCCGAGGCGCACACCGAATTCGGCTATGAGCAGACCGTGTACCTGCTGCTGTTTGGGGAGCTTCCGACGCGCAGTGAACTGGAAAGTTTTAAAACATTCCTCGGTTCGCGCCGTATGCTGCCGGAACATTTTACCGAAGACATGATTATGAAAGCGCCGTCTGTCGACATTATGAACAAAATGGCGCGCGGTGTGCTTGCAAGCTATTCATATGACGCCGCGGCAGAAGATGTCTCGGTAAACAACATCATGCGCCAGTGCATTGAACTTGTTGCGCGTTTTCCCACGCTTGCCGCCTACGCGTATCAGGCCAAGCGGCGCTACTATGACGGAAAAAGCATGTATATCCACAATCCGCTGCCTGAGCTTTCGACGGCAGAGAATTTTCTGCGTCTTATCAGGCACGATACGGAATACAGCAGGCTTGAGGCAGAACTGCTTGATTTGGCGCTTATTCTGCACGCGGAACACGGCGGCGGCAATAACTCGAGCTTTACGATTCACGTCATTTCTTCTACCGATACCGACACGTATTCGGCAATAGCGGCGGCTATCGGCTCGCTCAAAGGCCGGCGGCACGGCGGCGCGAACATGAAAGTCTGTGAAATGATGGACGACATTAAGGCGCACGTCAAAGACTGGTCAAACGAGGCGGAAATCGGCGCATATTTAAGAAAAATTCTTCGTAAAGAAGCGTTTGACGGTACGGGGCTTATTTACGGCCTTGGTCACGCGGTGTACACCATTTCCGATCCGCGCGCGATACTGCTGCGCGACAAGGCGCAGGAGCTGACGCAGGCTACCGGCCATATGGAAGAGTTCAATCTGTATCGTATCATCGAGCGGCTGGCGCCGGTGCTGTTTGCGGAAGAAAAAGAAAGCGATAAAAAAGTGTGTACAAACGTTGATTTTTATTCAGGTTTTGTATACGGCATGCTCAATATTCCGCGAGAACTCTTTACGCCGCTGTTCGCAATTTCGCGCGTCGCAGGCTGGGCTGCGCACCGCATCGAAGAGGTTGTCGCAGGCGGCAGGATTTACCGTCCTGCGTACAAAAACGTAAGCGAAGAACGCGCTTATGTTTCCATTGATGAGCGATAATATACATGAAAACAATCCGTCTTGATAAGCTGCTTGCGCGGCAGGGGTTTGGTTCGCGCAGAGATACGGGGCGTCTTATCAGAAGCGGGCAGGTGCGTGTAAACGGCGCCGTGTGTACAAAGGTTGACGCGCATATCGAGCCGTTTGCCGATACGGTAACTGTTGCGGACGCTCCCGTTGCGCTGCAGCGCGACATCTATCTTATGATGAATAAGCGGGCAGGAGTCGTGTGTTCGCGCAAGGATTCCCGTTACGAAAGCGTGTTTGACAGCATACGCGAAGAAGACTCCGCTTCTTTTTCCGACGGCGCGCTGCACACCGTCGGGCGGCTTGACGCGGATACAGAAGGTCTGCTGCTGCTCACTACAGACGGCGCGCTCACGCATCGGCTTATTTCGCCTAAAAACCATATCGCAAAGACATACGAGATAACGCTTGAGCATGCGGCGGACGAATCGGAGCAGCGCCGTTGTGCTGAACTTATCGCAGCAGGCATCGGCATTGCGCGTGACGGTCCCGATGCGGCGTATGTGTGCCGGCCGGCACAGCTTGCGTTCCGCGGTGGGACGCACTGCACGCTGGTTATTACCGAGGGCCGCTACCATCAGGTTAAGCGCATGATAGCCGCGTGCGGGAACGGCGTTGCGTATCTGAAGCGCACCGCGCTGGGGCCGCTCGTACTTGATGAGTCTCTTGCACCCGGCGAATACCGCGCCCTGACAGAGGAAGAATTGGCGCAGCTGCAGGAGCTGTGAGCTCCGGCACCTGGCAGCTTTTCAGCAAGCGGGGCTAACCGTATACTGACCTCTGCACGAGAGAAGAGAAAAACCGAAAATACTTAGTGGGTGTTTTCTGCTTTTGCACAGCGGGATTTATGGTATAAGCAGGAGAAGAGAGCGCGTGATGGGCATTAAGACAAAACACAGATGACCGAAGAGGATGGTAAGCTGAATTTTATTACGCCGGCACTTTTGCAACAGGCTGGAAAGATACACCTGTTTCCCAGCGGCAAATGTGTCTCTGCGGAGCCGTACAGCTCTTGTGTTCTGCCGGTACCGCTCCCACGTTGTAAGCAGACCTCAAGTCTTTTCGCTCAGTGATCTGTCTGGCGGCAGCTTGCCGTACTGCGGCAAGTTCCAGTGCTGGAAGAGTGAGATACGCTTGCTGCGCAGTCTAACAACTGCTTGCGCGTAGGTGCCTCTCCCGCCCCCGCCCCCGGAAAATCGAATTGCAGAGAATAAAAAAGAAACAAAGGAAACCCGCCGCCGCAGGCACACGAAAACAAGTATGCACACAGCGCAGAACCTCCCCGCAGGAGATCTGTAAAGAAAACAAACGCTATTGCAGGGTTTCATTTAAAAGCGCTTGTTCAGCCAGCTCAATATATCGGCAAGCGCTTCTTCGCGGTTTATTTCATTCAAAAGCTCGTGGCGCGCGCCCGGATACAGTTTCAGTTCCAGATCGCTTACTCCGTTATTCCGGTAGACATCGTAGAGCACCTGCACCGTTTTGCCATAGCTGCCCACAGGGTCTGCCGTTCCGGCAAACAAAAAGATCGGAAGCGATACAGGAATACGGCGCATCTGTTCTTTTGTGTGAATGGTACACAGACCGTCAAAGAGATCGTAAAAAAACGACGAAGTGGGAGTAAACTGACACAGCGGATCTGCGATATAGGCGTCTACCTGCGCGGAGTCGCGCGAGAGCCAGTCCGATCGGGTGCGTTTATCCTGTATCCTGCTGCAGCTTGAACCGAACGCGAGCGCGTTGATAAACCGGCTGCACTTTTTAGGACCACCTATCACTTTGGCGGCTGCGGCGATGACGCGCGCGGTGCGCACCAGCGCGAGGCGCGGCCCCGCCGTTCCTGAGAGAATACAGCCGTCTATCGTATTCCCGTACTGTTCCATATAGCGCTGCGCGACAAACGAGCCGAACGAATGTCCGAACAGAATCACTTTTGCATCGGGATACGCCGTGCGTATCTGTTCGATGCAGCAGCGCACGTCGTTCACCACGCGGTCAAATCCGTTTTTGTCTGCCAAATACCCTAAGCTGCCGGCTGTTTTTGCGGTTTTGCCGTGGCCGCGGTGATCATGCGCGTACACGGCAAAGCCTTGTTCCGCAAGTTTATTGGCAAACCACTCATATCTGCCGGAATGTTCAACCATGCCGTGGCTTATCTGCACCGCTGCGCGTATGCCGCCTGCGGGAAGCCATCGCCGCACAAAAATATCCGTGCCGTCATCCGCCTGTATTGTATATTCTGCATAAGCTGCCGTGTTATTGCTCATATATGCCTCCACGATAATAATAACCAAGCATAAAAAAACGTTACATACTGCCCAAGCAGGGTGTTTTAAAGTACAATACTGCATTATGGAATTGTATACAATTACGTCTGACAACATAGTCTGCACAGGCAGCTGCACGGCAAAAATACACGGCAAGACGGTGTTTGTGCCGGGAGCGCTGCCCGGCGAGCAGATAGAAATCCGCATTATAAAGGAAAAGAAAGATTATGCCGAAGGCAGCATAGAACGCATACTCACACCCTCGCTGCACCGGAGAGAGCCGCCGTGCCCGCAGTACGGCAGGTGCGGCGGCTGCAATCTGCAGTATGCGGATGACGCGTTTCAGGTTATGCTGCGCCGAGATATGCTTGCCGGCGCGTTTACCCGCGCAGGCGTCTCCGTTGCGTCAGACAGCATTATCTGCAAAACGGGAAACGCGTGGGGATACCGGAGCCGCTTTCAGCTGCATGACGGCGGGCTTATGCCGCGGTTTGCAGTGTCCGGTGCATCAGCTCCGGACACATCGTGCAGTCCTGTTCCGCCTGATTCCTGCCCTGTAGCGTCTCCTGAAGTGCAGGCATATTTTTTGCGCACGCCGGTGCAGCGCCGCCCGCGCGGCAGGGTCTGCCTCTTTGCCGACAGCAGGCTGCAAAATGCGGCGGATAAAGCCGTTATCGGCGCGGAGGCAGTACAGGAGCACACACAGCCGCGCTGCGTGCACAAAAAGATTCCGGCAAAAACAATCAGGCGGTTTTCCGGAACGCCCGACGCTCCGCAGTACCGCTGCGTTATCCGCCTTACGGCGAACGCGGCGCAGGAGCCGGTCTGCAAAGACATCGCGTTTGACGTCCGCGGCTTTTTTCAGTCAAATCCGGCGCTGCTTGAGCAGACGATATGCGAAGCGCTCCGCTTTGCGCGCGGCAGGCACCTGCTCGATATGTACTGCGGCTGCGCGGTGTTTTCGGCGTTTCTTGCCGGTTCGTTTGAGCACACAACGCTTGTGGAACATAACCGCGATGCGCTCGTGTACGCGGAAGAAAATATGCGCGGTGCGGCGCACAGCAGTTTCGGCGTATCGGGCGCGCGCTGGGTGCAGGAGCACGCGGCCTCTTGCGAGAAAAGCGCGGGCAGCATAGACACGGTGTTTATAGACCCGCCGCGGAGTGGCATGGAAGCGGAAGTTGTGCAGTGGCTGTGCCATGCGCGCGGTGTGGAGCGGATTATATCGCTTTCGTGCGACCCTGCGACGCACGCCCGCGACTGTGCAAAACTGGTGCAGGCGGGATACGCGCTTACCGTGCTTGAGCTGCTTGATTTTTATCCGCAGACAAGCCACATAGAAAGCCTCGCTGTTCTGGAGCGCGCCTAGCCGGCGCGTTCTGACAGCAAACAAACACGAGAGGAGCCCGGTAATGAAACCATATATGCTTTTCTGCCTGCTGCTGTGCGCGCTGCACGGCGCGTATGCACAGCAGCTGCAGAGCACAGAAACGGTTATACTCACAAAGCCGTCGTGGGAGCGCGTGCTCAGCGGCAAAGCGGCAGCTCAGCCTGAGCGGACAAGCTACGGCTTTATACAGATGCTTGACGGCAGAACGCTTGCCGCGTGCGCGCCTGACGGCAGGACGCTCTGGCAGCAGCCGCTGAACGGGCGTCCGGGCTCGTTTCTTACGGTGGATGCGGCAAACGACTTCTGCTACGCGCTCGTAAACAACAACACCAAACTGCAGCTTTATAACCCGAGCGGCGTGTGGCTGTGGACGGTCAATCTGCCGCAGGCGGCCGTGCACAAGCCGCTTGTCGGCAGGGACGGGCGCGTCTTTGTGCAGGGCGAGCAGTATATCTCCTGCTACGGTGTCAACGGAACACAGAAATGGAGCGCCGACGTACCGCCGTCGGGCGGATTTCCGCTCTACGAACTGCCCGACGGCACGCTGCTCTATATCCGCGGGGAACAGGCGGGCGGAAAAACAACAGCGCTGCGCATATCGCCGTTCGGTTCCGTGCTTGAAGAGCTGACGTTCAGCGGCGCCGTTGCGGCCGCGGGACACACAAAAGCGGGCATTATACTTGTATTCGCCGACGGGGCGGCAGGCTGCTGCACCGTAAAAAACGGCATGGCGTATTCGCAGTGGATCCGGTCTGCCGTTGTCGAAAAGCCTGAAACATGCATCATCCTTGAAACAGGCGATGTCTGTTCGATAATTTCTGCGGCGGCAGGCGGCTCGCAGGCGCTTATATTGCAGCCTGAAACGGGAGAAACGCTTGGCGCCGTCGCTGAACTCGGGCCTTCGGCACAGGCGATTGTATTTACCGACTGCACTAATTCATTCGTTACGATAGCGGACAGGGCGGCTGCGGCGGCATTCAATGTACAGACAAAGCAGGTAGAATGGCGGGCATCGCTTCCGGCAAACAAAGACTGGAAATATCTTCTTTCAACGGAACCCGGGATGCTCGTGCTTGCCGGTTCCGACACGTGGACGATAAGCGCATACCGCGTCAGACAGTACCCGCAGTCAAGACTTGCCTCCGACGCGCCGCGCGCGCAAAAAACATCGTACCTGCCGTTTGCGCAGAAAGAAGCGGAAAAAAGCGGTGTTTCTTATTATCTGCCTGCTTCCGCGGCTGAACTTGCGGCAATCGCCGAACTCATGCAGAGCGGCGATGCCGGCGGCAAGGAACTTTCTGCGTATCTGACAGTCAGGCATGAGGCGGACCGGCTCAGAGACCGGTACTACCGACAGACGCCGCTGCCCGCGGGGGAAAACATGATTCCCTCGTACGCATCGAACATCGTACAGGCCGAGCAGCTTTTGACCCTGTTTCCGCTTTTTGAAAGCGACGCTTTTGCAAAGGATATTGCGTACGCTATAAAGAATGAAACAGACAGTACGCTGCTTGCCGCAGCGCTCCGCGCCGCATCAAGGCTCGGCTACGACCCGCAGGGAGACATGCTTTCGGCAATCGGAGGGCGCATACGCACGGCGGCGGTTCTGCAGAATCCGGCGCTTGCCGCCGCCGCGTGCGATGCGGTGTATCGGATATGCCGCTTTATGGGCAAGCCGGCGTTTCTTGAACAGGGCAGGGAACAGCTCGTGTTCCTCATACATCCCGATTTTGACGAAAAAATACGCGCGAGTGCGGAATCCGCCTTAAAAAAACTGATAGACTTGCAGATTCAATAATTGTTATTATTCGGCAACACATGGTATAATACGACGCAGATAAGGGATGGACAGGGGATAGAGTGCCGGGCTTCTGCGCTGTGCCGCATGCACGCGCCGCCCTGCATACAGCCGCCCCATTCTCTAGGAGGTATACATGAAACGCATAAGCGCGCACATGGCGCGTATTCTGCGCGCACTGACACTGACCGCTGCACTTATCACAGGGCTTGTGCAGCCGGTCATGGCGCAGGCGACTGCTCCGCTTGCGGTTGATCAAGCGGAACTTGAAAGCGCCGGTTCGCCCGATTCAATCGTATTTATAAACTACAACGGTCCTCACGCAGTCATCGATTCGCTTGAGGCAATCCGCGGCATCGGTACGGCGCTTGGCAGTCAGATTGCCGGCAGAACCGGACAGCTTGCAACGGCAGGCGAACAGAACCGCTACTATGTCATTCATGCGGTGGATCCTGAAGTGCAGACTGGGCTTGACGCGGACATTATCATCATCGGAAGCGACGCTGCCGTGGATCATGTACGGAACCTGCGCCATATTATTGCGGCGTATCTTGAGGCGGCGTACGGCTATGATGAGCGCGACGCGCAGACGCTTGCGGTGTTTGCGACCGTATACAATGCTGTCTACCGCGGAAACCTTGATTACTATACGTCGCGCTACAAGCCGATTGTTGCCTCGTATCTCACGCGGGAACACGCGGGTCTTTCGACAAACTACGCAGACTGGCCGGGACAGACGCAGATCGTGATACCGCTGTCAAACCCGACCGGCACGTCAATCGGCACTATCGACACAACGGTCATTTCTGATCAGAATGTCGTTGATTCCATGCGGGCAAACGAAGAGAATATGGGCGTTGACGCACGCAGGGACATGGTGGACATAAAAGACCGCGAGGCGGACCAGCTTGAAGAGCAGGCAGCCGACGCACAGGCGCAGGCGGCAGAAGCGCAGGCGCAGGCAAACATAGAGCGGCAGCAGCTTGAACAGGAACAGCAGGTGCTGCGCCAGGAACAGCAGCGGCTTGAGCAGGCGTCGCAGGAAGCGGCGGCGGCGCAGGCGCAGGCTGAAGACGCGCAGGCGCAGGCGGCGCAGGCGCAGCAGCAGGCCGCGGAAGCTCAGGCGCAGGCAGCAGAGGCTCAGGCGCAGGCGGCTGACGCACAGCAGCAGGCAGCTGACGCACAGCAGCAGGCGGCAGAGGCTCAAGCGCAGGCGGCTGACGCACAGCAGCAGGCGGCAGAGGCTCAAGCTCAGGCGGCTGACGCACAGCAGCAGGCTGACGCACAGCAGCAGGCGGTGCAGCAGCAGGAAGAAGCCGTGCAGCAGCAGCAGCAGGCCGCTGATGAGAAACAGCAGACCGCTGACGAAATGCAGCAGGCGGCGCAGGAACAGCAGGCGGCTGCTGACCAGAAGCGCGAAGAAGCGCGCGGCGACCGCACCGAAATTGCCCGCGATCAGCAGCGGCTGCTCGCGCTTGAACAGCAGCAGCCGGATGACTCAAATGTTACGTACGGGCTGAAACTCGTTGATGAGCAGAAATTGCTTTCAGCGATGGTGAAAGTAGATATGACAACGGGCGAAGTTCTGCAAACGTCTCCTGTTGCAGTTATCCGCGGCAGGGCGCTGCTTCCGGCAGGCGACGGCTATGCGGCGATTGCCGGCGAAAACACCGGCAACGGTGCTGTCAGGCTCGTTATCCTTGACAAGCAGAACATGGAAATCATGATTGAAAGCAATGAAACCATTGCTGAGAATTCCGTGCTGTTGGACATCGGCGGCTCGCTGTATGCAGTCGCGCAGCAGAACGGCTGGCGCCTCGCCAAGTACGATGCGGAGCTGAACCTGCTGCTCACTTCTGCCATAGAAGTAAATCCGTCAACACCGGTTTCCGTGACGGAGACAGGAAGTTTCTGCGTCAATGACAGTCAGGGCAATGTGCGCCTGCTTGATCCGGCAAACTTAAGCCCGATCCGGTAATACAGCGCATAATCAGTACAGTACACGGCGCGTCCGGCATTTTCCCGGGCGCGCCGTGTTATTTTAAACATGTGTGTGTACCGCCGCGCCGTGCGGCGGCAGTTGACAGGAATTTTTTAATACCGTATTACAGTACCCATTACAGTACCCATTACAGGAGTTTATATGTATCATATGCGTTTCAAAGGCACTCCCGCAGAAATGGGAGCAAAACGGGGCAGGCTGTACCGCACGCACGGAGCCGCGTTTCCGATACGGCTTGACAGCTTTCAGACAGCGCATGGAGCGCACAGCGAGGCAATTCTCCGCGCACTGTTTCCCGCGGTATGCGAAGAAGCTGAGGCAATGTCGCATGAACTGGGAATTTCCTACATCACGTTCATTTCTTGGATGCTGTGCATGGGATGCTGCATGTATAACCTTGAAAACAGCCGCCACGCGGAAGTCCGCGGCTGTACCGCGTTCGCGGCGGCGGACACAGGCGGCGTCTGGTACGGAAGAAACAACGACCTGCCGCCGTTCTTAAAAAAGACGTCGACAAGCGATTTGTACGTGCTGCCTTCAGGCAGGCGCTTTATCCTGACTACAAGCTCGTTCATTAACGGCGAAGAAGCGGTGAACAGCGACGGACTGGTGGTCTGCATGACGTTTGTGATGCCGCGGCTGGAAGAGATACGACCCGGTTTTAATTCCGTGTTTGCGGTACGGTATCTTGCAGAAAAAGCCGCATCGGTATCCGAAGCGCTCAAGCTGCTGGAACCGCTTCCCGTATCGTCGCCGTGCTGCATACTGCTTGCCGATAAAAGCGGTGCCATGGCGGCGGCGGAATGTGCGCCGCATAAAAAACAGATACGGATGCCGCAGACGCTTGATAACGGTATTTCCTATATTGCGGCGGCAAACAATTTTAC
>DXHG01000045.1 GCA_019113455.1 Candidatus Treponema faecavium
TCGCTGGCCGACGGCAAAATTCGTACCGGATAAACGGCAAATGTAAATTTTTCCATCAGCAAATTTTTATTTTTTAAGCGGCAAATCTGCCAGCCGTCGGCAAATGAACTGACGCGTACAGCACGGCCAGCACGCGTCAGTTTTTCGGCGGTCTTGTGGAGCTGCGGCAGATAAGAAACGGCTCAACGAGTCTGAACGATTCCTGCGTGCGCTTTTCTATTTCCGACACGGCCATCGCGATAAGCGCGGAGCACACGAGCTCATAATCGTAGCTCACCGTTGTCAGTCCCCGCCCCAACATACGCGAAATAAATGTGTCGTCAAAGCTGATAATTGACACATCCTCAGGTACGGAAAATCCGTGGGCGGAAAGGCTCTGCATGACGCCTGCGGCGACAAAGTCGTTGATGGAGATGATGGCGCTGGGCATCTTGCCTTTTGCAATCAGACGCTCCATACATTCATATCCTGCAGCGTCGCTTGAGCTGCCCGGTATGCAGATAAAATCTTCGTCGCGGCACAGCCCGTACACATCGATAAGCCGCCTGAATTCAACTGCTTTCTGGTACGCGGGCACTTCGCGTTCGCTGCCGCCGATAAGCGCTATCCGGCGGTGGCCGAGCTGTGCAAGGTGCGTTACCGCAAGCCTGATGCCGGTGCTGTCGTTTATCTGCACGCGGCAGCAGCGCACGCCGTCAAGTTTTCCGCTTACGACAAACGGTGTGTGGCGCATCAGTTTTGTTACTTTTGCAACATATTCCGCATCGGACACGCACGCGTCGACATTCCCGCCGAACTGTATCACCGCGGCAACCTGCTGCGCAGCAAGCTTGTCGAGCAGCTTATGCTCGTAGGCGAGGTTTCCCATTGAATTCGCAAGAATTGTGGAATACCCGTACATCTCCGCAATGCGCTCGCACCAAATGAACATGTGCGCGTAAAACGGGTTTTCAATCTGCGAAACCATCACGCCAATGATTTTCGTTTTTGATTCGGCAAGTATGCGCGCAGCCTCGTTTGGCTGAAAGTGGTATTTCTGTACTATCCGCATAATGCGGCTGTATGTTTCCTGCTTTACCTTTCCGCTGTTCGCGAGCGCGCGCGACACCGTCGTTATCGACACGCCGGCCTCGCGCGCTATATCATAAATAGTAATTTTTTGTGATCCCATCGCAGCACCGCAACACAAATATCGCGATATTGTATACCGCAGCGGGCCGCCCTGCAATCGGGCAATCATGCGCATATGCGCCGCACCTTTAACGGGGCTCAGTTATAGCGTAAGATGGCAGTATGTACTCTGCATACTGCCATCTGCGGCGCTTTAGTTTCTACGTTTGGCATGCGGGCGTGTTTTTCTTTGCGGCCCGCGGCGGATTTGGTTCTGGCGCAGACTGCACAGCACGCTTGTACTCATGCGCTGATCACTTGTGCTATAACGGTCCAGAATCGTTATATCATATCGCGGCGGTCGGCACGGCGTTTCAGCATGAGCGCGGCAGCGGCTGATGCAATCTGCGCAATAACAGAGCTCCACCAGATCATCACCTGGCCGCCGAACAGCGGCGGCAGCACGAGCATACACACAAGCATCAGAACTGGCTCTATAAAGGTTAAGACATACGAAAGGGAGCTTTTTTTTGCCGCGTAAAAACTCGCCGTTGTTATGCGGGCAACCGCGACAAACGGCACGGCAGCAAGAAAAATCGGCATGATTTCTGCAATCTCTGCATTGACCTCGGACGAAGCACCGAACAAAAGCCCGATGTCTTTGCGCAGCACATACAGCACAAGACATGCCGCTGCCGCCAGAAACAGGGCAAACTTATAAGCCTTGCTTCTTGCAGTTTTCATCCGCGCAAAATCACGCTCGCCGTAATAGCGGCTGATGAGCGGCTGGCTGCCGTCTCCCACGCCCTGAAACACCAGATAGACAATGCTGATCATGTACGCAATACAGGCGTATACCGCTATCGCCGTTTCTCCGCCGTAAAAAGCGGAAAAGCGATTGATAACCGCCAGCGATATATTAGGCGTCATGGCAAGGCCGAACGGAGCGATTCCGATTTTTATTATCAGCGCCGCAGCCGCTGCGAACTGCGCAGCCGAAACCGCCAGCGCAAGCGTTTTGTTCCGCAGCAGAAAGAAAAGCGCAATGAGCAGCGTAACGCCCTGACTGATAACGGTCGCGGCGGCGGCTCCCGCAGCACCCTGATTCCATACCCATACAAACGCATAATCGAGCACGATATTAGCGATAAAACCTGACGCCATCGCAATCATCGCGTATACGGAACCGCCCAGATTGCGGATAAACGGCACAAGCCCCGTACCGATAACCTGCAGCCCGGTGCCCAGCGCAATAACGGCGGTGTACTCCTCCGCTAAAACGAGCGTCTCTCCTTCCGCACCGAGCAGGCGGAGCACAGGCACGCGCAAAAAGAAAAAACAAGCGGTCAGCACAATGCTTGCACCGATCATCAGCCATAGCGCTCCCGCCATATATATACCGGCTTCTTTTTCTTTTTTCTCCGCCATATTGACGGCGTAGCAGACTGCGCCGCCCATGCCTATTCCTGTTCCTGCCGCCTGAATCAAGGCGGTAATCGGGTACGCGATATTCACGGCAGACAAGCCCGCATCGCCCAAGCTGTTTCCCACAAAAAAGCCGTCCACAATCGCGTACACGCCGGACAGCGCGAAAGCAAATACGGACGGAATTACATATTGAAAGAACTCACGTGTTTCACGGCTGTTATGCATCGTCTCCTCCTGCCTCGCTGAAAAGCGATGCAAACAGCGCCATATTCTCATTCAGAATACGTATACGCTCGAGTCCCATTTTCTCTATAACAAACAGCTCTGCTTTGCGCAGCTCGGAAAGAACAGCGTCCGCATAGGCTTTTCCCTCCGGCGTAAACCGGATCTGCTTTGTTCGTTTGTCTTGCGGCAGCGGAAAAAGCTCGACGAAGTGTTTATTTTCAAGATCCTTCAAAAGCATATTGACAGTCTGTTTGGGAATCATCCACTGACTGCTGATTTTTTTCTGCGTGCAGCCCTCGCCGCCTTCATCAATCGAGACGAGCATCAGCAGGCAGTTTAGCGATATGCCGTGCGCCTTTGCCCATTCTTCATATACGGAGTTTGTCTCCTGCCATACCTCATAATAACGGCGGAGCTCTTCTGCAAAAACGGTGCAGCCGTTCATTCTGATACATCTCCTTCGCATACCAGATAGTCCGGTTTCAGACTATCTGATAGTAGTCTGAAACCGGACTATCTGTCAAGCACGATACCTTTGATGCGAGGCAGCGGCATTTACTCTGCACGCTGTACGTCCGGCGCTTCAGTTTCTGCACTTGCACGCGCACTTTTTTTCTTTGCAGGTGCTCTCCGCGGCGGGGGAACCCGCGAAAAAATCACCGCCCGTTGCCCGCTTTCGGTGTTTTAAGCTATACTTGCAGACATGGAAGCCAGAAATATCTTTTTAAACATTTCACCAATCGATCACCGCTATTCGCTTTCAGAAGCGGAAGTGTTTGAACAGCTGTCCGAGTACATTTCGGAGCAGGCAGTCATTACTTCGTGCGCAAAAGCGGAGGCAGCCCTTATCAAGGCGCACCTTGCCGTACGCGGCGAGCTCACCGCGGAGCTTGAGCAGGCGGTTGACCGCGCCGCCCAGACAATCGACCCCGCAGCCGTCTACGCGGAAGAAGAAAAAACGCATCACAATATCCGCGCGCTCGTAAACGTGATGAAGACGCTCGTACCGCCGCAGACGGCGCCGCTCGTGCATTTGGGCGCGACAAGCGTAGATATTCTTGACACCGCGCTTTCCGTCCGCGTAAGGGACTGCGTGCAGCACGTGCTGCTGCCGCAGCTGCGTTCGCTTGAGACGGCGCTGTGCGCGACAGCCGAGCGGGAGGCCGAAACGCCGCAGGTCGGCCGCACGCACGGGCAGCACGCTGTTCCCATCACGTTCGGCTTCGCCATTGCCGAATACGTGAGCAGGCTCGGCAAATCAATCCTTGAAATAGAAAAGCGCTCAAACGAGCTTAAAGGCAAACTTGCCGGCCCCGTCGGCGCGTATAACGGGCCTTCCATGATTGTGCAGGATCCCGAAGATCTTGAACGGCGCTACCTCGCATATCTGCGCCTTGAGCCGTCGGAGCACTCGACGCAGCTTGTCGAACCTGAATATCTGCTCAGGCTGCTGCTTGAATGCAATGTTGCGTTCGGCATTATCGCAAATCTTGCCGATGACCTGCGCAACTTGCAGCGTTCCGAGATCGGAGAAGTATTCGAGTATTTCAGCAGCACGCAGGTGGGCTCGTCGACAATGCCGCAGAAGCGCAATCCGTGGAACAGCGAACACGTAAAATCGCTGTGGAAAGCGTTTGCGCCGCGCGTCATCACGTTTTATATGGATCAGATATCGGAACACCAGCGCGATCTTACAAACAGCGCAAGCCAGCGCTTTGTTGCAGATTATCTCGCCGGATTCGCACTCGCGGCCGCCAGAATGAAAAGCGTCGTGTCTGGTCTGCAGGCTGATCACGAGAACATGGCGCGCAATCTGGCGCAGGCGGGCGGCAAAGTAAAAGGCGGCGTGCTTGCCGAGCCCGCCTACATTCTGCTTGCAGAGGCGGGCGTTTCCGATGCGCACGAAATCGTGCGCAAAATCACGCTTGAGGCAGAACAGACAGGCGCGCCGTTTGCCGACGCGCTTAAAGCACATGCCGGCGCATACGAAAAAATCCGTGCTCAGCTTGCAAAGCTCGGCATTGCAGACGCCGACGCGTTCTTTGCCGATCCTGCGCGCTACCGCGGGCTGAGCGCGGAAAAAGCGCGCCGCCTCGCGCAAAAGTACGCCGCGCTCATGCGGACATAATATGTGAACAGAACATAAATAAAAAACACCCTGAAGCCCAACCTACTTAAACTTCAGGGTGTTTCAATGAAATTACGTCAGTCTGTCAGCAGCTTATTCCGCAGCGGCCTCAGTCGCAGCGCTTTCAGCGTCAGCGCCCTCTTCTTCAGGCAGCAGCAGCTCTTCATCGGAAGCAGTCTGATCGGCAGCTGTTTCAGCAGCAGGAACAGCCGTATCAGCAGCAGCGGCTTCGGCGGCAAATGCGGCGCAGCCCAGAACGGCTGCCATGCCAACGGCGATAATCTTTTTGGTCAGTTTCATACATACCCTCGCTTATATATTAATGTGTATATGAGGACTATACCGGCGCTGTGTCCAGTATTTATCGAGATTATATTAAGATTTTGTTAAGACGTGCCGCCCTGGCGCGCCCAGCCCGTTTATTGCAAAAAAGCGGCCGCACCGCTATCATACAGCTATGAGCGCGCAGCATACTGCACAAAAGACAAACGCCATGCGTATTCTTGACGCGGCACATATCCCGTATGCAGTACAGGCATACGATGACAACACTAACCACGAGCTTGAAAACGGCGCCGCGCTGCGGCTTGCCCAAAAACTCGGCGCAGATCCGGCGGCGGTATTTAAGACAATCGTGATGAAAACCGATTCCGCAGAAATATGCGTCTTCTGCGTTCCGGCAGACAGCGAAGTCAGTATAAAAAAAGCGCGCGCGGCAGCCGGCGCAAAAAGCCTTGAACCGGTCAAACCGGCGCAGCTTGCCGCACTCACCGGCTACATACGCGGCGGCTGTTCTCCGGTCGGCATGAAGCGCTGTTACCGCACGTTTATTGACGAATCAGCCATCCTGCACGAACGCATATACGTCAGCGCAGGAGTGCGCGGTATGCAGCTCTGCCTTGCGCCCGACGATCTTGCCACCGCGGTGCATGCGCACGTCTGCCCCATCGCCAGCAAACCATAGCCGCACAGTACAGCGCA
>DXHG01000046.1 GCA_019113455.1 Candidatus Treponema faecavium
GGATATTGTCGGCAGTGTGGTTGCGCAGTCAAACAATCTCATAGAGATGAACGAGGTTATAGACGCGATAGCGGCGCAGACAAACCTGCTTGCAATGAACGCCGCGATAGAAGCGGCGCACGCGGGAGAAGCGGGCGCGGGATTCTCGGTTGTCGCAGACGAGATACGCAAACTGGCGGAAGACTCCACCGCGCAGTCAAAAAACATCGCCGCTGAAATCACGCGCATCGTTTCCGATATACAGGCGGTGCTTACGGCGACGACCGAGATAGACGCCGCATTTGAAAACGTGGTGCAGGAGATTTCAAGCGCGAACAATCTCGTTGAGCAGATTGCCGGCGCAATGCAGGAACAGAATACGAGCAGCCAGTCTGTTCTGGACACGCTTAAGAATATTCAGCATATTACCGAACAGATCCGCTCTGGTTCCGTTGAAATGACGGAGGGAACGGAAGTGGTTCTCAATGAAATGAACCGCTTGACTGATATAGCGGTACAGGTGGAGGAACATTCCGAATCAATCACGCAGGCGGCTGACGGCATCGGCTCGGCTATTACGCAGATAAGCCTTGATACGGAATCAAGCAGCCACACCGCCGGCGTGCTCAACAGTCTTACGGCGAAATTCAAGCTGTAGCAAAACGCTGTACGCGCTGCGGAGATGTTCGCGCATAGCAAAGCATATCTGCCTGGCTAACGTATACAGCGTGCCGCGAAAAGCGCTGGGAGCCGGTGTTTGACTGACCGCGCCGCCTGCCGTCAGGACAAGAAGCAGGCAGCGGCGCGGTGATTGCAGGACGCTGCTACGATTTCTTGACGAACAGCCTGCGCAGCAGTTTAGCCGCTTCCACCTGCACGACAGACAGCAGCGACAGCCCGATAACGGCGCCCCACTGCGCGCCTGAAAGCTGCGTGAGCCTGAACGCGCTCTGCAGCACAGGCACATACAGAATCACCAACAGCAGCAGCGCAGAAACGGCAAACGATACGATAAGCCAGGGATTAACGCCTTCCGCCCGTATCCAGATTGGTTCCGTGTTTGACCGCTGATTAAACGATCTGAGCATCTGCGAAAACGCGAGCACGCAGAACGCCATCGTCTGCCCTGCACTGTAACCTGCCATACCGGTTCCGATCCAGTACGCGCACAGCGTCAGCACCGCCGTAAAAGAGCCCTGCACAATAACACGGCGCACCAGATCCGCCTCAAAAAGCGTGCCCGATTTTACCGGTTTGTGGTTCATAATGTTCCTGCTTGCCGGATCAACGCCAAGCGCGAGCGCCGGCAGCGTCGCCGTCGCGAGATTTACCCAGAGGATATGCACCGCAAGCAGCGGCGCGTCCCAGTTGAGCAGCGTCGCGATAAACAGCGTAAGAATCTCGGCAATATTGCCGGAAAGCAGAAACTGAATCACTTTCTGAATATTGCGGTACACACGCCGCCCTTCTTTGACAGCGTACACAATCGTCGTAAAACTATCGTCAAGCAGAATCATATCGGCGGCGTCTTTGGCCACATCGGTACCGGTTCCCATCGCGACGCCGATATCAGCCTGCGCGAGCGCCGGCGAATCATTCACGCCGTCTCCGGTCATAGCGGCAACTTCGCCGGTCCGTTTGAGGCTTTTTATAATGCGGAGTTTATCCGCAGGCGACACGCGCGCAAACACGACGGCCGTTTTTACGGCACGGTCCAGTTCCTCGTCGCTCATCGCATCAAGGTCTTTGCCTGACAGCACCGTATCGCCTTCCCGATATATACCGAGTTCTTTTGCAATCGCACGCGCGGTGATCACGTGGTCTCCCGTTATCATGACTGTTCTGATACCGGCCTTGCGGCAGGTGCGGACTGATTCTGCAACTTCTTTGCGCGGCGGGTCGATCATGCCAGCGATGCCGATGAATATAAGACCGTGCTCTATGTCTTCGTCTTCTGCGGGAACCTGCGCTAACGACTTCTTCGCAAACCCCAGTATCCTGAGCGCGTTCTGCGACAAAGCGCCGCAGAGCCGCAGCACCGCAGCTTTATCGGTGTCCGTAATCGCGCGCACGCCGTCTTCGGTCTGTATGTGCGAACACAGCGGGAGCAGCTCGTCAACCGCGCCTTTTGTGTACGCGGTCAGTTCTCCGTCAACGTCATGCACGGTAGTCATGCGCTTGCGCACGGAATCAAACGGCTGCTCAAAAAGCCTGGGATACTGCTCTTCAAGCTCCTCATGATCAAAACCGCACGCCTGCGAAAAGCTGATAAGCGCGCCTTCCGTAGGGTCTCCGATAATGCAGCCTGTGCGGTCGGGGTCAAAACTTGCGTCGTTGCACAGCGCGCCGGCATAGATGATGTCACGGTACGCGCTCGTGCGAAGCGCCGCGCCGTCTGCGGCAGCGGCGCTTTCCCGTATGCAGTCGGAGCCGGACGCAATACGCGTTACCGTCATCTTGTTCAGCGTCAGCGTGCCCGTTTTATCGGAACAGATAACCGTAGCACTGCCTAATGTCTCCACGGCAGGCAGTTTGCGGATAAGCGCGTTTTTCTTTGCCATGCGCTGCACGCCGAGCGCCATCACAATCGTCGCCGTCGCCGGCAGTCCTTCGGGAATAATCGATATCGCAAGCGAAACGGCGGTAAGGAACAGCGGCACGAGCGGCCGCCCGTACAGCGCACCGACCGCGAATATCAGCACGCAGACAATCAGGCCCGCAACGGTAAGCGTCTTACCTACCGCGTTCAGCTTTTGTTTAAGCGGCGTATCCGTATCATCCTGCTCATCGTCAAGCATTCCGGCAATTTTTCCGACTTCCGTCTGCATGCCCACGGCAACGACGACTCCCACCGCGCGCCCGTACGTCACGATCGAAGACATATACGCCATATTGCTCCGATCTCCCAGCGCCTGATCCGCTGCTATCACGCAGTCCGCGTCTTTTTCAACGGGCACCGCTTCTCCGGTCAGAGAAGCCTCCTGTATTTTTACGTTTACGGTATCGATCAAACGGAGATCCGCCGGCACCATGTCGCCGTCTTTGAGCAGCACAATATCGCCGGCTACGAGCTCGCGCGCCGGAATAACGCTTTCTTCGCTCTGCCGGAGCACGCAGGCCGTCGGCGCG
>DXHG01000047.1 GCA_019113455.1 Candidatus Treponema faecavium
TCTCTGCGGTTCGAGTGCTGCGCTGGCGCTGCGTGCCGCGGCAAGAGGTTTGCCGACAGCAAAAAATTTGTCGATGGCAAAATTTACATTTGCCGTTTATCAGGCAAGAAATTTGCCGTCGGCCAGCGGCGCACTTGCCGATTGCAAATTTTTTGTTTGCCGTCGGCAAATGAAAAGTTTGCCGACGGCAAGTGTCTCGCTGGCCATCGGCAAAATTCACCCGGGATAAATGGCAAAATAAAATTTTGTCATCGGCAAATTTTTATTTTTTAAACGGGAAATATTTTTTCCCCGTTTAACTGCGTGTTTTGCAGAAATATACTAAAATTTACGTTTACAGCGCTTGCTAACTTTATCAATAATACTTCACGTCCGGCGCAAAATTGTGTATACTGTTTCCAGATAAAAAGTTTTCTCTACAGTTCATTATGGAGGTCTTCTATGGGAAGAAAGGTTACTATTATCGGCGCCGGAAGTGTCGGAGCCGCGACAGCGTACGCAATGGTTATTCAGGGTTTCGCATCAGAAATCGTCATGATCGATATCAATATGGACAAAGCCCTCGGCGAGGCGCTTGATATACGTCAGGGCGTTCCCTTCTGCAATCCCGTTTCCATTTATGCGGGCAGTTATGCCGACGCAAAAGATTCCGACATTGTTATTCTCACTTCCGGTATGCCGCGCAAGCCCGGCATGACGCGTCTCGACCTGGCGCAGGCAAACGTCAATATCACCAAACAGATCATCCCGCAGATTACAAAATACGCGCCGAACGCAACGTATGTCATCGTCGCCAATCCCGTAGATATTCTGACGTATCAGTTCTATAAAACGTCCGGTATTCCTGAAAACCAGATTATGGGCGCCGGTACGATTCTCGATACCGCCCGCCTGCGCGCGCGCATTTCGGAATACTACAATGTGAGCCAGCAGAATGTGCACGCGTACGTGTTCGGCGAGCACGGAGACAGCGAGTTTGTGCCGTGGTCGCTGGCGAACATTTCCAACATCCATGTAGACGAGTATCCCAAATGCATTGAAAGCCACGGACAGATTATCACACCGCTCGTGCATGAGGATGTTGAAGAATACACGCGCAAATCGGGCGGAAAGATTATTGCGCGCAAAGGCGCGACGTTCTATGCTATCGCGATTTCCGTGTGCCACCTGTGCAAGGCGCTCTTCGGCGCAATAGACTCGACGCTCACTGTATCTACGATGATGCACGGCGAATACGGCATTGAAGACGTCTCTCTGAGCACGCTTTCGCTCGTCGGTCCCAACGGCAATATGGGCAAAATCCTTGTACCGCTTACCGATGCGGAGATCGAAAAGCTGCGCAGCAGCGCCAACTGCCTTAAAACCATCATCCAGGGCCTGCAGTTCTAGTTCTGCGCGGCGCAGACGTTTTTCACCACGCGAGGAAGGAATCAATGGAATACCGTATTGAACATGACTCCATGGGAGAAGTACAGGTTCCTGTGGACCGGTACTGGGCGGCGCAGACTGAGCGCAGCCACGAAAACTTTAAAATCGGCGTCGGCATTGAAACGATGCCGCGTGAAATAACCAAGGCGTTCGGCTATCTCAAAAAAGCAGCGGCAATCGCGAATCATGCGCTTAAAGGCGACAAGATGACTGATGAAAAGCTTGCCGCGATAAGCCAGGCCTGCGATGAGGTCATATCAGGCTCGCTCAACGATCATTTTCCGCTCGTTGTCTGGCAGACCGGCAGCGGCACGCAGTCAAACATGAACGCGAACGAAGTTATCGCCAACCGCGGCAACGAAATTGCGGGAAAGAAGCTGCTGCATCCAAACGACGACGTGAACATGAGCCAGTCGTCAAACGACACGTTCCCAACGGCGATGCATATTTCGGCCGTTATGGCTATAGAAGAAAAGCTGTTCCCCGCAATCGACAAGCTTACCGCGACGTTTAAGCGTCTTGAGGCGGAAAACGAGGGCATCGTAAAAAGCGGACGCACGCACTTGCAGGACGCAACGCCGATAAAGTTCTCTCAGGAAATAAGCGGCTGGCGCACGTCTCTTGAGCGCGACCGCGAGCTTTTGGCGCTTGCGCTTCCGCCGCTCAGAGAGCTCGCGCTCGGCGGAACCGCCGTCGGCACGGGACTTAACGCACCCAGGGGCTTTGACGAGGCAGTTGCCAAGGCAGTTTCCGAGCTCACCGGCACGCAGTTTAAGACGGCGCCCAATAAATTCCACGCGCTCACGAGCAAGGACGAGCTTGTGTTTGCGCACGGGGCGGTTAAGGCGCTCGCAGCCGACATGATGAAGATCGCCAACGACGTGCGCTGGCTTGCAAGCGGTCCGCGCGACGGCCTGGGCGAAATTCATATTCCCGAAAACGAACCAGGTTCTTCGATTATGCCCGGAAAGGTGAACCCGACGCAGTGCGAGGCGGTAACGATGGTTGCCGTACAGGTAATGGGCAACGACGTTGCCGTCGGCATGGCGGCAAGCCAGGGCAATTTTGAGCTGAACGTGTTTATGCCTGTGTGTATCTATAATTTCCTGCAGTCGGTGCGCCTGCTTGCAGAAGCGATGGTGTCGTTCAACGACAACTGCGCAGTCGGCATTACGGCAAACAAGGAAAAGATGCATCACAATCTGCATAATTCGCTCATGCTTGTAACGGCGCTTAATCCCTACATCGGCTATGAAAACGCTGCCAAAACGGCAAAGAAGGCATACAAGGACAACATTTCGCTTAAAGAAGCCTGCGTGTCTCTGGGCTTTTTGACGGCGGAACGGTTTGACGAGGTTTTCCATCCTGAGCAGATGGTGTAGCGACAGAGGATTGTGATATGGTTTACAGTTATTATCCGGGCTGTACGTTAAAGAACAAGGCGGCAGACCTTGACCGGTACGCCCGGCTCAGCGCAGAAGCGCTGGGGTTTACGCTTGAGGAAATTCCTGAGTGGCAGTGCTGCGGCGGCGTATACCCGATGGCGAAAAACGAAACGGCGCATAAACTGTCTTCAGTACGCGCGCTTGCCTACGCGCGCGATGAGCAAAAACCGCTGGTAACGCTGTGTTCTGCGTGCTTTAACGTGATTAAGCAGGTAAACGGCGATATGCGCTCTGATGAGAGCATCCGCGAAAAAGCCAATAATTATTTGCAGCTTGACACGCCGTACGCGGGAGAGGCGGAGGTGCTGCATTACCTGCAGGTGCTCCGAGACAAAGTCGGCTTTGACACGATAAAACAGAAAGTAACAAATCCGTTTACCGGAAAGAAAATCGGCGCGTATTACGGCTGCCTGCTTCTGCGTCCGAGCAAGGTAATGGATTTTGACAACCCGGAAAACCCTTCTATTATAGAAGACTTTATCCGTGCGATCGGCGGGGAGCCGGTTGTGTACGCGATGCGGAACGAATGCTGCGGCGGCTACATAACGCTTGAAGACCGCGCCATTGCGCAGAAAAAGAGCAGCCGTGTCGCTGCAAACGCCCGAGACTGCGGCGCGGAACTGCTTATCACGGCATGTCCGCTGTGTTTGTACAACATTACCAAAAATGCACAGCTGCCCGGCGGCGCGCAGATGCCTGTCTACTATTTTACGGAGCTGCTCGCGCAGGCGCTCGGCATAAAAGAGGAGGGCAACTGATGACAAATCCGTTACTGAAAGATTCCATCATTATGACAAGCGGGGTAAATCCGCTTAAATGCATGAGATGCGGCAAGTGTTCCGCGACATGCCCGTCATACGATGAAATGGAATATCATCCGCATGAGTTTGTCTACATGGTGGAAAAAGGCGACATAGAGCCGCTGATGAAATCGCAGTCGCTGTACACGTGCCTGTCGTGTTTTGCCTGTGTGGAACGCTGTCCGCGCGATGTGGAGCCGGCGAAGCTGGTAGAAGCGATACGGCTTGAAGTTATCAGAGCGCCGGGAGCAGCTCATCTGCCGGCGGATCATCTGCCGGAACTGCTCGACAGCGATATTCCGCAGCAGGCTCTTGTCAGCGCCTTCAGAAAGTACCGTAAGTAAGGAAGCATTATGCAAAGAATCGGCGTATTTGTGTGCCACTGCGGCACAAATATTGCAGCTACGGTCGACGTCCAGGCTGTTGCGGAAGCGCTTAAACATGAACCCGGCGTTGTATATGCTGCTGACTATCAATATATGTGTTCCGAGGCGGGCCAGAATCTGGTGCGCAGCGCTATTAAGGAACACCAGTTAACGGGAGCAGTCGTCTGTTCCTGTTCGCCCCGTATGCACGAAGCAACCTTCCGCAAGGCTGCGCAGGCGGAAGGGCTTAACTCATACATGGTCGAAATCGCCAATATCCGCGAGCAGTGTTCCTGGATACATAAGGACAAGGCGATTGCGACGGAAAAAGCTATCGCGCTCGGCAAGGCGGCTATTGCAAAAGTGCATCTGAACACGCCGCTCACGCCCGGAGAAAGTCCGGTTACCAAGCGCGCGCTCGTTATCGGCGGCGGCATTGCCGGTATTCAGACGGCGCTTGATATTGCCGATGCCGGTTTTGAGGTGGATATAGTAGAAAAGCAGCCGACAATTGGCGGCAAGATGACGCAGATAGACAAGACGTTCCCTACACTTGACTGCGCCGCCTGTATCCTCACGCCTAAAATGGTAGACTGCGCACAGAACGAAAAGATCACTATTTACTCGTACAGCGAAGTTGCCGAAGTAAAAGGTTTTGTCGGAAACTTTACCGTTAAAATCAGACGCAAGGCGCGCTATGTAGATGAAGCAAAATGCACCGGCTGCGGTATCTGTACGGAAAAATGCCCGACAAAAAAAGTCCCCAATGAGTTTAACTTGGGACTCAATAACCGCACCGCGGTGTATATTCCGTTTGCACAGGCGGTGCCGAAAGTGGCAACAATCGACGCTGCTCACTGTCTGATGCTTAAAAGCGGCAAATGCGGTATCTGCGCCAAATTCTGCGGCACCGGCGCTATCGATTACAAACAGCAGGACACGTTTGTTGAACAGCAGTACGGCGCCATCGTCGTTGCGACCGGATACAATCCGATAGATATTTCCAAATACGATGAGTACGCCTATTCGCAGAGCAAGGACGTTATCACGTCTCTTGAACTGGAGCGGCTCATGAATGCCGCCGGTCCGACGGGCGGCACGCTGCTGCGGCCTTCCGACGGCAAACATCCGCACACGCTCGTGTTTGTGCAGTGCGTAGGCAGCCGCGACACTTCATGCCGCGGCGGAAAAGAATACTGTTCCAAGATATGCTGCATGTACACGGCAAAGCATGCGATGCTTATTCGAGAAAAATATCCCGATACTGACGTATACGTGTTCTACATCGATGTGCGTACGCCGGGCAAAAACTTTGATGAGTTTTACCGGCGGGCTGTCGAACAGTACGGCGTGCATTATATTAAAGGTATGGTCGGAAAGGTGGTGCCGCAGTCTGACGGAACGCTTGCCGTGCAGGCGGCTGATTTAATTTCAAACGAGCAGATTCATATCAACGCGGACATGGTAGTGCTTGCAGCCGCGATAGAGCCTGATAAGACGGCGCGCCCGCTTGCAACGATGCTTACAGCGAGCATGGACACGAACGACTTCTTTACCGAGGCGCATCCTAAACTGCGGCCCGTGGAAAGCCCTACTGCAGGCGTATTTCTCTCCGGCGTGTGCCAGGGCCCCAAAGATATTCCTGAAACGGTTGCGCAGGCGGGAGCGGCTGCGTCAAAGGTTATCGGCCTTTTGGTAAAAGACAAGCTCACGTGCAATCCCTGCGTGGCAGCAAGCAACGAGATGATGTGCAACGGATGTTCTTCCTGCGAAAAGGTCTGTCCGTATGGAGCAATCACGTATGTCGACAAGGAATTCAAGATGCCTAACCGAACTATTGCGGTGCGCCGCGTGGCGCAGGTCAATGCGGCGGTCTGCCAGGGCTGCGGCGCCTGTACGGTTGCCTGTCCGTCAGGAGCAATGGATCTGAAAGGTTTCTCCAACAGTCAAATTATGGCGGAGGTTGATGCGGTATGCCGGTAGAAACAACAAATGAATTTAAACCGAAAATCATTGCATTCTGCTGCAACTGGTGTTCATATGCCGGCGCGGATCTTGCCGGCACCAACCGGCTGAACTATCCGGCAGACGTAAAGATTATCCGTGTTCCCTGTTCATGCAGGGTCAATCCCATGTTTATACTGCGCGCTTTTCAGAAAGGCGCAGACGGCGTTATCATGTGCGGCTGCCATCCGGGCGACTGCCACTACACGAGCGGCAACTATTTTGCGCGGCGGCGCATGACGCTGCTCTTTTCAATGCTTGACTTTTTGGGCGTTGAGCGCGGCAGGACCCGCGTTGAATGGGTATCCGCCGCCGAGGGTGCAAAGTTTGCCAAAACCATGAATGAGTTTGTGGAGACGGTAACGGCGCTTGGTCCAAACAAGAGACTGGAGGATTTGCGATGCAAGAACAGTTAATAAACCGCGCCTGCGAACTGCTTGCAGACGGAACGGTAACGCGCGTATTCGGATGGCAGAAAGGATTATTTGACAGCGATATTACGCCGGCGCAGTTTTCTTCTGCGGAAGAACTGAAAAAAGACTTTGTATACAATGAATACTGCGGCGCGAATATGTCCAAGTACATGATAAGCGAGTCTCGCAAGGAAGGGCGCGTGCTGGTATTCCTTAAGCCGTGCGACACGTACAGCTTTAATCAGCTGCTTAAAGAACACCGCATTATCCGCGAAAACGTATACGTTATCGGCGTGCCGTGCGACGGCATGAAAAACCCGGAAACAGATGCGCGCGCGGAACGCTGCGAAAACTGCAAGAGCAAGAAGCACGTGGTGTATGACGAGCTCATTGGCGAGGAAGGCGAAGAACAGCAGTCTAATCGGTTCGCGCTGGTAACAAAGCTTGAAGGCATGACTGCTGCTGAGCGGTTTGAGTTCTGGCGCGGGGAGCTTTCGCGCTGCATACGCTGCAATGCGTGCCGCAACGTGTGTCCTGCCTGTTCGTGCGAAAACTGCGTATTTGACAATCCTAATTCCGGTATTGCGCAGAAGGCGGCGGCAGACTCGTTTGAAGAAAATATGTTCCATATTATCCGCGCGTTCCATGTTGCCGGACGCTGCACAGACTGCGGAGAATGTTCCCGCGTATGTCCGCAGCATATTCCGCTGCATCTGCTCAACCGCAAGTTTATCAAAGACATCGATGAGCTGTACGGAGACTTTCAGGCAGGTGCGGATACTGAAACACGCGCACCGCTCAACACGTACGAAAAGACCGATGTTGAACCGAGTATTGTATACTCAAGGGGGAACGACTGATGGTACAGTTTCCTGTTGCTAAATTGAATGATTTTTTTGCGCTTATCGCAAAAGACAGCGATGTCTATCTGCCGGTAACGAACAAGCGCACAAACGAAGCTGAGTTTTCGCGCTGGACAGACGGCGTTGAGCTCAGCGACAAGCTCAATACACTGCGCAGCGCAAAGGACTTTTTCTTTCCGCAGACGGAGAATTTGGCGCAGTTCAAGATGGAAGGCAAGAATATCGAGATTATCGATGTGCGCAGGGAACACAGCGATTTTATTGTGTTCGGCGTCCGTGCCTGCGACGCGGCAAGTTTTGCCATTCTTGACTCCGTATATCTGTGCGATCCGGTAGACACCTATTACAAAGACAGGCGCGAGCATGCAACGATTATCACGCTTGCCTGCTCTCAAAGCAAGCCGACGTGTTTCTGCCGCCTCTTTGACATTGATCCGGCAAATCCCGCAGGCGATGTCTCTGCGTGGATCACAAACGGCACGGTCTATCTTGAAGCCTGTACGGAAAAGGGCAAAGCGCTTGTCGCGAGACTTGACACACTCGCTCAAGCGGCATCGCCTGACGCGGTAGAGCCGTATAAAAAAGAGATAGCCGCCGTTATGGGAAAACAGCCGTTTGCCCGTATCAATATGGAAAAGTTCAAAGGCGAAAACCTGCTTGAGCTTTTCAACTCTCCCAAGTGGGCGCATTTATCGCAGAGCTGCCTCGGCTGCGGTACCTGCACATTTGTGTGCCCCACATGCCAGTGCTACGACATAAAGGATTTCGATACGGGGCACGGCATTACGCGGTTCCGCTGCTGGGACAGCTGCATGTATTCGGACTTTACTAAAATGGCGGCGGGCAATCCGCGGCTTACGCAGCTGGAACGGTTCAGGCAGCGCTTTATGCACAAGCTCGTGTATCATCCTGATAATCACGACGGCACCTACGGCTGCGTCGGCTGCGGACGGTGTTTGGCAAAATGCCCGATCTCGATGAATATCGTGAAAGTAATGAAAGAACTGGGGGAGGACGCATGATGGACAATGAAACTCTCATACCGAAAGTCGGCGTTGTAACGGATATTCGGGATGAAACTCCTGACGTAAAAACATTCCGCGTAGTGGGGCTTGACGGCAAAAAGCTGTTTGAACACCAGCCGGGACAGTGCGCGATGCTTTCCGTTCCCGGCGTCGGCGAAGCGATGATTTCCATCACGTCATCTCCGACAAACAAAGACTTTATGGAATTCAGCGTTAAGCGCTGCGGCTGCCTGACAACGTGGCTGCACAGCATGGAAACGGGACAGCAGATCTGCGTACGCGGTCCGTACGGACATCCGTTTCCCGTTGACACGGAGTTCAAAGGCAAGAACCTGCTGTTCATCGCCGGTGGCATCGGCCTTGCGCCGCTGCGTTCTGTTATAAATTACGTGCGTGCTAAGCGTGAAAACTATGGAAACATCCAGATTATTTACGGTTCGCGCTCAAAAGACGATCTTGTGGATTACAACGAGATCAAAACGGAATGGATGACAGACAGCGGCATAACGGTCAATCTGACGATTGACAATCCGCAGGAAGGCTGGGACGGCCACGTCGGTTTTGTTCCTAACTACGTAAAGGAGCTGAATCCGGACAGGAATATGACCGTTATCATCTGCGGTCCGCCGATCATGATCAAGTTTACCCTTGCCGGATTAAAAGAACTCGGCTTTACTGAAACACAAGTATACACGACAATGGAGCTCCGGATGAAATGCGGTATCGGAAAATGCGGACGGTGCAATATAGGCGACAAATATGTCTGTAAAGACGGACCGGTATTCCGGTTTGATCAGCTGAGCGAGCTGCCTAACGAGTACTAACGGTACCGAAGGCGCATGAAACCCGAGTAAAGGAGAATCGAACTATGAAAGATATGGTAAATGTTTTTCTGATGGGAAAGAAATACGAAGTCCCCGCTGATCTTACCATCATGACAGCGATGGAGTATGCAGGCTATAAACTGATACGCGGCTGCGGCTGCCGCAACGGTTTCTGCGGCGCCTGCGCAACTATCTACCGCATAAAAGGAGACAATACGCTCAAAACCTGCCTTGCGTGCCAGACTCAGGTCGCAGACGGCATGTATGTGGCAATGCTGCCGTTCTTCCCGCTTGACAAGCGTACCTATGATATAGAAAACACCAAGCCGGAACAGCAGATTATGATGCAGCTGTACCCCGAAATATACAGCTGCATCGGCTGCAACGCCTGTACAAAAGCGTGTCCGCAGGAACTCAAAGTAATGCAGTATATCGCATATGCCCAGCGCGGAGACTTTGAAAAATGCGCAGAACTCTCGTTTGACTGTGTTATGTGCGGTATCTGTGCTTCACGCTGCCCGGCAGAAATTTCGCATCCGCAGGTTGCGCTGCTTGCCCGCCGCTTATACGGCAAGTATATCGCGCCCAAGTCGCAGCACGTAAGCGACCGCGTTGAAGAGATTGCCGAAGGCAAATTCAAAGAGATTATTGAAAACCTGATGCAGAAGCCCATTGAAGAAATCAAAGAGCTCTACAACAACAGGGATATTGAACAATAAGGAGCCGGACAATGTACACAGACGAAATGCTTGAATCTATCAGGAAAGTAGAAGCGCGCCGTGCAGAAAACGCCGCCGCAGAACCGCGGCGCATGACAGCGGACGAAAAAGACAAGCTTCTGGAAACATACCATCCCGACTATATCACCGAGCAATTTGACACTATCAAAATAGGAGCGAACAAAGGAGAAAAAGCTCCGCTTGAACTTGTCGAACTGCTGCAGGGCAAAAGCCGCATCGATCCGAAAGAAATAAACCTTGACCGCATCGATTACGATGTCGACGTGCTCATCATCGGCGGCGGCGGCGCGGGCTCAAGCGCCGCTATCGAAGCGCACAAAGCCGGCGCAAACGTGATGATCGCGACAAAGCTCCGCATTGGAGACGCCAATACGATGATGGCGGAAGGCGGCATACAGGCGGCTGATAAGCCGAACGATTCTCCTGCCATTCACTTTCTGGACGCGTTCGGCGGCGGCCATTTCGCGGCGAAAAAAGAACTCGTGTACAAGCTCGTTACCGAAGCGCCGGAAGCCATTCAATGGCTTAACAATCTCGGCGTTGAGTTTGACAAAGACAAAGACGGCACAATGATTACGACACACGGCGGCGGTACCTCGCGCAAACGTATGCACGCGGCAAAAGACTATTCCGGCGCAGAAATTATGCGCACATTGCGCGATGAAGTCTTAAACCGCAACATTCCGGTCGTAGACTTTACCGCAGCAATAGAGCTGATTCTTGATGACAAAGGCCGTGCGGCAGGCGCCGTGCTGCAGAACATGGAAACGGGAGACATCCTTATTGCGCGGGCCAAAACCGTCATTATCGCTACCGGCGGCGCGGGACGTCTGCACTATCAGGGATTCCCGACGAGCAACCATTACGGCGCGACAGCTGACGGTCTTGTGCTCGCATACCGCGCCGGAGCCAGGCTCCTGTATCAGGACACGCTGCAGTACCACCCGACAGGAGCAGCGTTCCCGCAGCAGATATTCGGCGCGCTCGTTACGGAAAAAGTGCGCTCGCTCGGCGCCAAACTCGTCAATGCTGACGGAGAAGTGTTCATGCACCCGCTTGAAACACGCGATGTGTGCGCCGCTTCCATTATCAGGGAATGCAAGGCGCATAAAAAAGGCGTGCAGACAATCCTGGGCGAAGGCGTATGGCTTGATACGCCGATGATCGAGCTTAAAGGCGGAGCAGGCACTATCGAAAAGCGTATTCCGGCAATGCTCCGCATGTTTGCCAAATACGATATTGACATCAGAAAACAGCCGATTCTGGTATACCCCACGCTGCACTATCAGAACGGCGGTATCGACATCAATACCGACTGTATGTCGAGCGTTCCCAACCTGTTTGTAGCAGGAGAAGCGGTGGGCGGCATCCACGGACGCAACCGCCTCATGGGCAACTCGCTGCTTGACATTATCGTATTCGGACGCGATGCGGGAAAGAGCGCGGCAAAAACCGCGAAAGACGCAGCGATGGGTGCGCTCACGCTTGACCACGTGAACAAATTTGCCGCTGAACGCAAGAACGCCGGTATTGACACCGAGACGCTTTCTCCCAAACTGCTGCCTACCTATACGCACGGAAACCCGCGCTGGGAAGCTAAATAACACGCTGCCGGGCACCGGCGCGCGCAGCCGTTCGCGTCAGTGCCCGGCAATAACTCATGAGGTACAAATGGATTCAACAAGTATTGCAAGCCTGTTTGAAACAGCGATGATTATCTGTTTCGGTCTGTCGTGGCCGCTGTCGATTATCCGGTCGGTGCGTTCCCGTTCGACAAAAGGCAAAAGCCTGTTGTTCATGTGTTTTATTGAAATCGGCTACGTATGCGGCCTCATTTCAAAATTCATGACACACAGTTTTAACCTGGCGTTTATCTTTTATTGGCCGAATCTTATTATGGTTGGTACGGACATCTGTCTGTATTTCAGAAATAAAAAAATCGAGCAGCTCGCAGAGGGCAAATAGCGTTTTGCCCGCACTCACTGCGGCAGCCGTAAGAGAGGTATCGTATGAAAATCGAAGTATGTATGGGCAGCTCCTGCCACGCGAAAGGCTCGCAGGGCGTCATCGAAATGCTGAAGAAAGCAATCGCGGCAAACGGGCTTTCAGACAAGATTGAGCTTGCGGGTTCTATCTGTCTTGGCCGCTGCGGCGAACCCGGCGCAAACATGAAAATCGACGGCGAAGTCGTAACCGGCATCACAACGGAAAATTTTGACGAGTTCTTTACCGAACACGTGAAAAAACCGCTGGCTGTCTGACATCCGCGGGTATCACAAAAAGGCTGCCGCGCTGCGTATGACGCAGTATGCGGCAGCCTTTTTTTATATGTGCCGGGGCCGCCCGTTTCTGTTTGCCGTTTAGGAGCCCAAAATTTGCCATCGGCTAAATTTTATTTTGCCGTTTATCAGACATGAATTTTGCCGATGGCCAGCGGCACACTTGCCGACGGCAAATTTTCTATTTGCCGTCGGCAAACTAAAAATTTGCAATCGGCAAGTGCGCCGCTGGCCGATTGCAAATTTCTTACCGGATAAACGGCTAACTGAAATTTTGCAATCGGCAAATCTCCTGCCGGTGTTTTTTTTCTTTGCCGGTTCACTGCGGGGTGTTCTGCGCTGGGCGAACGCGGCTGTGTTTTTTCTGTTTCTTTCTATATTATTTACGCTTTGCTTGTCTATGAAAAAATAAATGCCGGCGCCGTGTTTTGTGTCAGGGTGCGGGATTTGGCTCTTGACATTTACAAAAAAGTGCTGCATATTCAGCCCGTATACTGGTGTGCGCAGTATATACATCTTAAAACAACAGGAGTAAAGAACATGAAAAAATCTCTGCTTATTTTAAGCGTGTGTGCGGGCTTACTTGCGGCGTCATGCAGCAATGTCAGTTCTTCCGGTACCGGGGGGGGCGATAAACCGTTAACCGAGAACATCCCCAGCGTCAATAAAATGGTTAGAGACGGCCGCCCGCTGGGACGCAGCGCCGTCAGCGTACAGACTGCGGCAGGTACAAGCACCGGCACAACGGGAGACCTTGGCGAAGTAATTCCAGTGCACAAGGAGAATGGCGAGTATACGTTATTAGAGCGGCTGTATAACACAACCTGGTATCGGTCTGAAGAGGAATATGATGATGGCAGATTGGAAGAAATCGAAGAGGAGTTTGTATACTTTAACGAAAATTCCTGGATATCAAAAAGGGAATATGAAAACGGCAGACCGGATGGTGCAGACTATGCACGGATTGACTGTTTGAAAAGCTTCAGGACACCCCAGATAGTCGGGAAAGAAAATACCGACGCCAACGCCTGCATAGTAAAGAATATGGAAAAAGAGGATGACGATGACGATTTTGACGTAGAGTTTGAAGGCTACTACTTAGCCGATGAGAACACGCTCTATATCGTAGACGGTGATGACGGACATATTGCAGAGCGGTTAAACTGGTTAATACATCAGATAGAATCAGAAGGCAACATTCGAGGCTATGATGATGACGATATTAAAAGATACATATTATCAACAAGACGCGGCTAACAGCGTGTAATACCTGATTACTGCAAGCCCTGCATGTACATACCTTTGTACATGCAGGGCTTTTTTGCGTCATTTGCGGCTATCCTCATGCAAGTTTAGGGCGCAGCCCTAAACCTGGCAGTTTGGAGCGCAGCGGCAAACCTCAGTGCTCACGCTTACTGCTCGGAATAAGTCCTCGCAGTAAGCTGGCAGTTTTAGGGCACAGCCCTAAAACTGCGTAAGCAGACCGCAGGTCTATGGCTTATCTATCTGTCTGGCGACAGATAGATAAGCTACAAGTTTTGGAACTGTGTTCCAAAACTTGCGACTGACCCCGCCTCTGAAGAAGACAGTTTTGCGAAAGCAAAACTGTGAGCGCAAGCTGTTGCTTGCGCCCAGGTTTCTCTCCCTCCCCAAAAAACAAAT
>DXHG01000048.1 GCA_019113455.1 Candidatus Treponema faecavium
GTCATCGGGATTGCCTCCTGGTATATAATGGGATCGTTGTAGTGTACGGTATCATGCGTATTGCTCGTTAAGCCGGTGAGCTCCTTAAGCCCCGGTATCTTAGGCGGCACCGCGCCGCAGACGGCAAGACTGTGCAGATACCGCTTGCCGTCAGATGCCCGCCGCGGTATCGTAACGCTCCAGCCGGTATATGCGCTTGCTTCGCCGGATTCTCCATAGAGCGTATCAAGCTCAGGATGGAGGACGACGCTTCCGACAAGCACCTTTTCTCCCGGATATTTCGGATCATCATAGATGCCGTCAAGGTAGATAACATCTCCATATTTCGGAGCGGCGTCTCCGCTCGCCATGTCGTGCCCGATAGTAACCGGCCGCGGCGGCGTGAATGTCTCCATGATTTCGTTCAGGTCAGCTTCGGTAATCCGCGCGCCGTCTGCTCCATGCACGCCCGTCCGGCACAGCTGCCATGTTCGTATGTGTCTCATGCCAAGTATGTTACTCCGCTTTGCCGTGCTGTTCCGGCGCGGTGCGCCGCGCACAATTAAACGCGCCAACATATGTCTGTATGAGCTCATTGACGCCGGAATACACGTGTTTACCGAGTGTTTCTGCATATGCCGCTTCTTCTTTTGCCCCGGAACTTTCCTGCCAGTCCGGCAGCAGCACAACCGCGTCGCAGCGTTCAAGCATTGCGCGCGTGATATGCAGATAATCGCTGTGCGTAAACGCTGCATAATTTCCCAGCCGCGCCGGATTCATTACCGCAAACCCGCATGAGCGCAATATGTTCTCTGCAGTGCGGAATTTGCGTCTATACTCAGGATCCCGGCTTATCTTTCCTGCAATAAAAACTTTCATGACGCCTCCTTAGTGTCTGAACAGGTTACAGGTGTTTTCATGCTTCGGTATACCATCTCAGGCAGGGACAAAGACGGTAATATAGAGGGAAATGCAAAAACAAAAAAAGCCGCAGGGCGTCCGAACTATATGCGTTTAAGAAAATTATGCGCTTAGTATAAAAAAGCCGTTTTTCATCGGTGAAAAACGGCTGTAAATGAACATATCGGCAGACAGCAGATGTCCGTTCCGCATAAAAAAGCCCGCCGTCTGAGGCGGGCGGTAAAACCACGATTAACAATACGCATACGTGTATTTGTCAGGATAGTTTTTTACAGCTATTCTTGTCCTAAAAATATATAGCAGTTTTTCTTTTTCATGTTTATTAAGCGTGTCTGATGTTTTCAAATAAAGAGAATCCGAATCTGGATAAAACTCTATTTGCCCCTGAAAACCAGCACCAGAAAATTTATAATAGATTTTCAAGTCGTCGTTCAATATCTTTTTGAATATAATCATCTGTGTACTCCTCTGTACGCTTTTTATATTCCCATGGATATTTTTTATCCGCAAGCAAATGAGCCTTGTCGTAATCATAGCCTTTCGTTTTCATAATTGTCAACTCTTCAAGCTCATGCCGCAAAAGCAGTATATCAAGCTCAGTGTGTTTTCCCTGTTCCAACCGCTGCCAGGCAAGCGCAATTTCTGCATCCGGAGCAAAATACGTTTCTCCATCGTCAAGAGAATGTTTTTCTGTAAACACATGACTTCGGACAGCAGCTATATCTTTTTCGGAAAATCCGGTATTCGCGGCAATGTGCCGGATATCGCTTTTCGATTTCCTGTTTCTGATTGCTTCGTAGTATTCTTCAGCAAAGCGAGTTTGCTCGCTCATATCCTTATCAAGGATGCCTCCGCTTTGTCCGCCGCTTTGTATCAGCAGTTTCTCTGCCCGAGCAATCTCCTGCTGCACGCCGTATTTCTGCGCCCGCGCCGCCATACTCTTAAGCTCGCGCCACCAGCTGCCGCTCGTGATCGGATAGCGTCCGAACCCTTTCGCCGGTTCTTCACCGTCTGGCACGCCGGTTACCGGATGTTCTTCAAGCTCCTGCGCGTCATAGATTGCGCGCACCGTCGTGCGGCAGCCGAAATGGAACGGCGGCCAGTGCGTGCGCCAGAACTCGTCCGTATAAAGCCGGCGCACCGGCGGCTGTGTCAGCCTGCGGCATACCGCCGTCTGGCGCGCATCGTTGATGCCCACCAGCTCTAATGCTATCGGCGGCACTGCCTCATAGCCGATCGCGCGTCCGGCATTGTACGCCGTCTGCACATTCGTGCGGTACACGTTTTCCCAGTACCAGCCGCCGCCTGAGCCGCCGAGTCCGCAGCCCTGCATGATTTCCTCGTCAGTTTTTTTGAGAAACTCACCAAGCCCGCCGCCCTCGGAAACATTCTGTGCAAGCATATCTTTAACGCGCTGCATGACGTCGCCGTCTGCAATCCGACTCAGCGTAAACGCGCGAAAACGCGCCTTGTCTGAAAGCTCATAGTATTTTTTTGCCGGTAAAACGTCTTTTTTGCGCAGGTATTCCACCGCCTCGTAAAACGGCAGTTCCGCAATGTCTTCGGCCTCATCGGCAAACCGGTTGCCGCTTACCGCGTTATCAATACCGATAAGGAGGCTTTTTATGATAAGTTCGGCTGCGGCGTTTATCGCGGCTTTGTCAGGCTCCAGCGCTTTTGTCCGCTCGATACGGTCAGGGTCATGGCGCGCGTGTTCAAGCAGCGCGCGCACACGCCGCCGGTATGACCGATACACCACCTTGTACGCCGCAGACGAAAGCTCGTCAAGTTTGCGGCTGCGCAGCCGTTCCTGTATTAGTGGTTCCCGGCTGTCGGCAAAAAAAAACTGTCGTCAAACCCGTAGCTTTCCGTCTGTTTGACAAACACATCGTCTTTTCCGGCGGGCTGCGGTATCCGGAGCTTTTCATACAAGGCCTTTTTTGATACTGGCACGCCGCGGTCTATCGCCTCACGGATAACATCCCAGCCGGCAATGTCCGTGCTGTCTATATC
>DXHG01000049.1 GCA_019113455.1 Candidatus Treponema faecavium
TAGTTCCGCACCGCCGATACATCGAATTTTTCAAGGCGGATGAACAGCACAATAAAGAGCGCCGCTTTGTTTGCGAGCGCGGCTATCGGCGTGCTGTCCGACACGCGCTGCGGAATACTCACCGAAACTGCGGTGCCGTTTTCGGGCGCGCTTTCTATATGCATAAAGCCTTCCATCGCGGAAGCGAAACCGTATACAATCGGCAGCCCGAGCCCCAGCCCGCCTGCCATGCGGCTGCTGCCGGTATCTGACTGGTAAAACTTGCGGGAAATCTTTTGCAGGTTTTCTTCTTTAATACCGATGCCCGTGTCGGCAACTTTTATGCAGAGGTTTATGCCGTACGGCTTTTGCAGCGTATATATGCGCACATATATGCCGCCGTGTTTGGTAAACTTGAATGAGTTGTCGATAAGGTGCCTGATAATCTTTTTTATTTTCCTGCTGTCTCCGATGAGCATCGAGGGCATGTTGGCGTCTATATCAAAAATAAGTTCCGGCAGATACTCGCGGCCAAGCAGCCGGTCTGCAGTGATAATATCGTTTATGACCGACGATATCATATAATCGCTGCTGCTGACTTTTATTTTGCCGGTATCTATTTCCGTATAGTCAAGGATGTCTTCAATCTGGTTGAACAGCCGATAGCCTGCCATCTGCACGGAGCGGATGTCTTTTTTCTTGCGGTCGTCTGCTTCGTTTTTGAGTATAACGGACGTCATGCCGATAACGGCGTTGATCGGCGTGCGCAGCTCATGCGATACATTCGTTAAAAAATCTTCTGTGCGGCGGTTTGCGTCTTTAAGCGCGGCAATCTTTGCTTCCGTTTCAGAACGTTCTTTGTGCCGTCTGCGGATAACGATTTTTGTGAGCCTGCCGGTCGTGTATACGAGCGCGCAGTGCAGGAGCGTTCTGGTAAGCATGAGCGGAGTCAGCGCAAACGACTCATCAAGCACAAACAGCGCAACAGAGAGCAGTATAAGAAAGTATACGGAAACGCACAGCGTAATGAACAGTTCTTTTTCTGTAATCGAGTACACGATGATGACAAATATCATCACCGGCGCAAGATCATACATACTCGTTTCGTGGATACCGTAAAACACATATGCCAGCATGGACATGACAAAATACACCCACAGTCTGATATGTTCCGTAAACGTGTCGGTGATGTGAATGACCCAGGCTGCCGTGAGCGCGGCAGGCAGCAGCAGCACAATCACCGGCTGCCAGCCGAGCAGCAGCGATTCCGCCGTCAGCACGATTGTGAATATCGTATAGCAGATGAGGATAACGAGGTGCGACGCTTTCTGCTTTTCCTGCGCTCTCATGGCTATATCTCGCGCATCAAAAAGTTTGTGTCTTGCGCTATCAGTTCAATCATGATAGCGGCAAAATCAGGATCAAACTGGGTATTTTTGCCTTTTTCCATTTCTTCTCGTATCTGTGCCTGCGTCATCATGCCGCGGTAGCTGCGCCGGGAACTCATTGCGTCGTATGCATCGGCGACCGCTATAATGCGCGCCTCGATTGGTATGTCGTCTCCGGAGATGCCGTCAGGGTAGCCTCCGCCGCTGTAGCGCTCATGATGCCAGCGCGCGCCGGTGCTTAATTTTAAAAAGTCGGGAATGTTTTTAAGAATATCATAGCCGACCGCCGGATGCGTTTTAATAATCGCGTATTCCTCCGGCGTAAGTTTGTCCGGCTTATTGATAATGGCGTCCGGTATGCCGATTTTACCGACGTCATGCAGCAGCCCCATCATGAAAATATCGTCCTGCATGGCGGTATCAAATCCCGCGCGGTACGCGATTGCCTGTGCATACTGCGCAACACGCCTGGAGTGCCCGTTTGTGTACGTGTCTTTTGCGTCTATGGCGCTTGAAAGCGCGGTAACAATCTGTATAGATATGCGGTTAAGTTTTTTATTGTGCGCTTCTATTTCTTCTGTTTTCTTTGCTACTTCCTGCGCGAGATTTGACTGCAGTCTGATTAAATCAATGGAATGTCTGACGCGCAGCAGGAGCACTTCGGGCACAAACGGCTTTTTGATAAAGTCCATCGCGCCTGCTTTGAGCGCTTTTGTTTCAGTCTCGCTGTCTTCGTCCGCGGTAAGAAAGATATACGGTATGGCAGGAATATCTGCGTCCGCGCGGAGCGCTTCTATCGTTTCAAAACCGTTCATGCCCGGCATATGTATATCGAGCAGGATGAGGTCCGGGATGTTTTCATGAAGAAAGGCAATCGCGTCTGCTCCCGATTTAAGGCAGCTGACGCGCATATGTTCTGCGGTCAGTATGCGGCTGGCCATTTTCAGGTTTTCTGTATTGTCGTCAACGACCAAAATCCAATCGCTCACTCGATGCTCCCTGTTGTATACGATAGTGCCTGACAGGAGCTGCCGCTGACGGTATGCAGCTCTGCGGCATGTTCCGCCAGAACTGTCTGAATACCGTGCGTACCCCCTTGCATAGATAAGAAAATTATAGAGTAAATTCAGAAATTAGGCTACCTGTCAGTACTGATGGTTTGCGGGTGTTTTTTTGTTTGCAGTCTCCCTCGGGGGCTGCGCTGTGCGCACGCGTTTTTCTCTGCATGAGCACGCACGTTTTTTTTCTTTGTTATTCTCTGCAGTTTGCTTTTCTGTGGCGGGGAATGCAATTTGCCGGCGGCAAATTTACATTTTGCCGTTTATCCGGTAAGAAATTTGCCGTCGGCCAGCGAGACACTTGCAATCGGCAAACTTTTACTTTGCCGACGGCAAACCAAAAATTTGGCGTCGGCAAGTGCGCCGCTGGCCATCGGCAAAATTCATGTCTGATAAACGGCAAAATAAAATTTTGCCATCGGCAAATTTTTATTTTTTAAATGGGAAATCTGACAGCCGTCGGCAAATGGGCCTGAGTCAGAGCGGGCAGGGACTGCCCGGTCTTCAGGCTGCCGCACGATGTATGCTGAAAATCATTTTTTATAGCGAGATGTACAAATCATTTTGCCGCGGCGATGACATTGTTGCGGGAATCTGGTATATTCAGCATTGATACTGTAATCAGTGCTGTATTATTTCATTTCGTGTTGCAGAGGTATATACATGGGAATGTTGCTTGCCGTGCAGGGGGCTGTTTCACAGGGTGTTCTCTGGGGAATCATGACGCTTGGCGTGTATATCACGTTCAAGATTCTCGATTTTCCCGATATGACGGTAGACGGAAGTTTTGCGCTTGGCGGGTCGGTGAGCGCGGTGATGATAGTACACGGTATCGCGCCGGGTTTTTCGCTGATTGCTGCGTTTGCCGCCGGAGCCATTGCCGGCATTGTTACGGGGCTTTTGCATACGAAGCTTGAGATACCCGGCATCCTTGCCGGTATTCTTTCGATGATTGCGCTCTATTCAATCAATATCCGCGTTATGGGACAGGCAAACACGCCGCTTTTGGGGCTGACGACGCTGATGACAAGCTGGGAAACGCTCTTTGCGCTTGACCGCAATCTGTCTTCGCTGATTGTCGGTGTCATTATCTGCGCAGCCGTTATCGCGGCGCTGTACTGGTTTTTCGGTACGGAAGTGGGATGCGCGATACGCGCAACAGGCAATAACGAGCGCATGGTGCGCGCGCTCGGCGTTGACACTGACATTATGAAGATTATCGGACTTGCGCTTTCAGACGCGCTTGTCGCGCTTTCGGGCGGTCTTGTCGCGCAGAGCCAGGGGTACGCTGACGTGGGCATGGGCACCGGTACGCTCGTTATCGGGCTTGCTTCGATCATTATCGGCGAGGTCGTATTCGGCAGGCGCGTGGCGTTCTGGTACTACCTGATGTCGGTTGTATTCGGCTCGATTATCTACCGTCTCATTATCGCGATAGTGCTGCAGCTGGGGCTCAAGTCTACCGACCTCAAGCTGCTGACCGCCGTGCTTGTCGTGGCGGCGCTGTCGGTGCCGGTGCTGTCAAAGAAATTCGGGCGCAGGAAGAACCGCGCCGCTCAGGCACAGGGAGGCCCGTCATGCTGAAAGTGCGGAATGTGAGCAAGACGTTTAACCCGGGAACGATAACCGAGCGCAGAGCAGTCGTCGACGTTACGCTTGAGCTTGACGAAGGGGATTTTGTTACCGTTATCGGCGGAAACGGTGCGGGAAAATCGACGCTGCTCAATCTGATAGCCGGCGTGTTCCCGATTGACGGCGGTTCAATCACGCTTGCGGGGCAGGACATCTCCGACTGGAAAGAACATCAGCGGGCAAAACTGCTTGGCCGCGTGTTTCAGGATCCGATGATGGGTACGGCGTCGAGCATGATGATAGAAGAGAATCTGGCGTTTGCGCTGCGCCGCGGCAAACGGCGCGGCCTTGGCTGGGGAATACATCCGAAAGAGCGGAGTATGTTCCGCGAGAGTCTTGAGACGCTCGGGCTGGGACTTGAAAACCGCCTGTCGGCAAAAGTTGGGCTGTTGTCAGGAGGTCAGCGCCAGGCGCTGACGCTGCTCATGGCGACGCTGCAGCGTCCAAAGCTCTTGCTGCTTGACGAGCATACCGCTGCGCTTGACCCAAAGACGGCGCGCAAAGTGCTTGAGCTGACGGAAGAAATTATCGGCCGCGAGCATTTGACGGCGTTTATGGTAACGCACAATATGCGCGACGCGATTCATTACGGCAACCGCCTTATTATGATGATGGACGGCCATATCATTTATGATGTGCGCGGCGAGGAAAAGAAAAATCTGCAGGTGTCTGACCTGCTGCAGAAGTTTGAGACGGCAGGCGGCGGCGACACGCTGAACGATCGGATGCTGCTTTCGTAAGAATACGGATAATAAAAAACCGGCAGGTTCTTCTGCCGGTTTTTTATTATCCGATAGTGATGCTCTGGTCGCAGGCAAACGTGTGCCCGGGCTCAAGCATGTTTATGGAGAATTTGTGTTCCCATGCATGATCGGTATCCTCGCGGTCCGGTATGCCGTGCCACGGCTCTATGCAGACAAACCGTATGTCTTGACCCTCGTTTGCCCACAGCACAACATAGGGAAAGCCTTCCGTTTTAATGCGCACCACCGTTCCTTCTGCTTTGTCGTGAATTGCGGCCCATGCTGACGTGATGCCGGTAAGCACAAGCCCTGCACCGAGTCCTTCCGGCGGAACGGGAATAAAGCGCCCCTGCTGCGCCGCGCACGGGGAAACGGCGGGCACTTTGCCCTGTGCGTCTGCCTGCAGATAGCCTCCGCCGCAGCTGATTTCAAGCAGCGTATCGCTGTTTTCAAACTCGACTGCGTAATCGCCGCGCTTTACTTTTTCAGGATCAACGATAAAGCCCGTGTGCGTGCCGAGCTGAAACGGCAGTGCCGTGCGGCCGGTGTTTTCAACGGCAGTGGTAAAGATGAGACCGCTGTCAGTCAGTTCGTAATGCGTGCGGAACGCGAATTCCCATGGATATTGCTCAAGCGTCTGCGCTGTGTGCGTGCACGTAAAGTCTGCTGACGTCTGGGAGCTCGCCGTAACCGTGTGCGTCATGTCGCGGATAAAGCCGTGTGTTGACATGGGATAGGTCCTGCCGTTCCACGTGTAAAACCCTTCTTTTGTCCGTCCGACAGCGGGAAAAAGAATCGGTGCGTGGTACGACCACACGGCGGGGTCTCCGTTCCATATGTATTCGCGGCCGTCTTTGCTGAGCGAAAGCAGCTGTGCGCCGGTGTCCGAGATGACAGCCGTGAGGCCGTCTTTGGTAAGTGTAATGTTCATACCGTTAGTATAGCACGGAAGAGCGCAGCGCGCTATGTGTTTTTCTGCGGTAAAGTGAGACTTGTATGAGTTGCAGCAAAGTTTATTGACATTTTAAATGATAAAAACCGAACAGCAGGAGATAGGTTTTGCTAAGGGCGTTTCTATCGGTGAACAGCGTTATGCTGAACAAACAGCGCGCAATATGCCTGCCGATGGATTCAGTACGGAGCAGACTGTCCGGCTTACGGGTTTTTCGGCGGAACAGGTGCAGGGGCTGCAGGGATAGAAAACAGTTTGCCGTGCGGGCTGCCCCCAGCCAGCTGCAGACAGAGCAGACGGCGCGACAGCTTTGCTGTGCGGGCAAGGCGTTCGTATGCCTGCGCGGCTTTGTGCAGCTGCCGCTGCGTGTCGGCATGACTGGCGTCAGCGCACTGCGGCAGCAGCTCCCCGCTGCAGAGGCACTCGGTTACAGTGCCTGCTGCGCGGGCGCGCATGTCCGCGTTCAGCTTGGTGAGTGTGCGGCATACGG
>DXHG01000050.1 GCA_019113455.1 Candidatus Treponema faecavium
GGGGAGGGAGGAGAACCCGCCTCTGAAGAAGAGGGTCCCCTCCCTCCCCGGAAACAAATTACAGAGAATAGCAAAGAAAAAAAGCCCTCAGCCGCAGGCTGACAGAAAGCAAGCCCGCGTGCAAACACAAAAAAACGCCCCGCGCGGGAGCGCAAAAGCTAAGCGCCTCCTATATGCGCGCCACGCCGCTTTCGCGCGCGGCGGCGGCAACCGCTTTGGCTACCGCCTCGCCGACGCGCTTGTCAAATGCGGCGGGGATAATGTAATCGGCAGTCAGTTCCGCGTCCGGAATAAGGGACGCGATAGCCTGTGCCGCCGCGAGCTTCATCGTGTCGTTGATGTCTGAGGCGCGCACGTCAAACGCGCCGCGGAAAATGCCGGGAAATGCAAGCACGTTGTTTATCTGGTTTGGATAGTCGCTTCTGCCGGTGGCGATTATTTTCGCGCCGGCGGCAATCGCTTCTTCCGGGTCTATTTCAGGCGTCGGGTTGGCGCAGGCAAAGATAATCGGCTCTGCGTTCATGGAGCGCACCATGGCCTGGGTGAGCGAATTGGGCGCGCTCACGCCGATAAACACATCAGCTCCGGCGATAACGTCGGCGAGCGTGCCCTGCTTTTTTTCGCTGTTCGTGATTTTCGCCATCTCCTGCTTAACCGGATTCATGTTGTTCTTGCGTCCGTCATAGATGGCGCCCGCGCGGTCGCAGAGAATGACGTGCGTAAAGCCGTATGTCAGCAGCAGCCGCGTGATCGCGATGGCGGCGGCGCCCGCGCCGTTTACGACAATGCGCACATGCTCCTTCTGCCTGCCGGTGAGCCTGAGCGCGTTAATGAGACCGGCGAGCGTAACGACTGCGGTGCCGTGCTGGTCATCGTGAAAAATGGGAATATCGCATTTTTCTTTGAGCTTGCGCTCGATTTCAAAACAGCGCGGCGCAGCGATATCTTCAAGATTTACGCCGCCGAACGAACCTGAAATGAGATAAATCGTGTTTACAATCTCATCAACGTCCTTGCTCTTAATGCACAGCGGGAACGCGTCCACGCCGCCGAACGCCTTAAAAAGCACGCACTTGCCCTCCATGACCGGCATACCGGCTTCGGGACCGATGTCGCCCAGGCCGAGCACGGCGGTGCCGTCTGTCGCAACAAGGCACATGTTCCACCGGCGGGTGAGCTCGTACGATTTACTCACGTCCTTTTGTATCTCAAGACACGGCTCGGCAACGCCGGGCGTGTAGGCGAGCGAGAGATCATCGCGCGTTTCTACAGGTACGGTGGGCCGTATTTCGATTTTTCCGCGCTTCTCGTAGTGCAGCGCAAGGCTTTCTTCTGCATAGTTTCGTTTCTTTTCCATGATGTCTAACCTGACTCCTTTTACTGGATGCGGTTATCATACCCGAAACGGGGCGTTTGCGCAAATGGGAATAACACGCGGCTTGAGCGCGCCGCCGGCAGCGCACACGGCTCGAATCTGGCGGCAGGCCGCAGGTTTTTTAATACTGCATTTGCCGTTTAAAAAATAAAAATTTGCCGATTGCAAAATTACAATTTGCCGCTGGCTAAATTTTATTTTGCCATATCTATACATACAAAAACAGCCCGTGTCAGGCATCAATATGCAAAAACACGGGCTGTTTTTAGTAAGCGATTAGTACCGATACGGCAGAAAATGTTTATTCAGCTGCTGGCTTAGCAACGTCATCAACGAGGGTGAGAACATATTTGTAACTTGAACTACAATCCGCCGTCGGAGTAAGTGTTTTTTTATCATCACTTACAGTATATTCACCTTTCAGACTTTTAGTGATTATAAATCTAATAATATTGGGCTCATCTATTTCGTACGTTTCATTTTCCCAAGGACTGCCAGCGCCGACGCGTTCACCATCGAAAGTCCATGCTGTTTTGACAGTGAAATAAAGCTCATCACCCTCACCAGTCATATTTTTATATGTACGGCCTGCCAAATTCCGGGTAAGGAGAGGATTTTCCGCAGCAAGTTCGGCATCACCTACTGTCTTTTTTCCATCAGAAAGACCTTCTTTGTCAGCGCTGATGGTGTATGTATAGACGGTACTATTTGCACAAATAATTGTAAGTGTTTTACCATCTGCTGATACAGTATACGGATACAGAAAATCAGAACCGTTATGAGCCGCTTTTCCGCCTTCAAATTCCCATATCGGGGTGCTCAGCTTTCCCGCTTCCACATAACCTAAGCCATTCAGAGCCGAGTTTACCTGAGGCGGGGTTACCGGTTTTTCGTCTGCTGTAACAAGGGTGAGAACATAGTTGTAACCATAACCACAATCATCCGTCGGAATAAGTTGTGTTTTATCAACACTTAAAGTATATGTAGCATGACCAAATGAACCGTATGGGAAGCTAATGATACCTGCCTCATTTATTTCGTACGGTTTACCTTCTCCACCAAGATCAAGATTGCCTTTTTTGCCATCGAAAGACCATCCTGTTTTGATAGTGAAAGTAAGCTCATCACCCTCACCAGTCAAATTTTTATATGTACGGCCTGCCAAATTCCGGGTAAGGAGAGAATTTTCCGCATCAACAGGTTGGGCATCACCTACTTTCTTTTTTCCGGCAAAAAGATCTTCTTTGTCAGTGCTGATAGTGTATGTATAGACGGTATCAGCTTCATAATTAATTGTAAGTGTTTTACCATCTGCTGATACAGTATACGGATACAGAAAACCAGAACCTTTATGAGCCGCTTTTCCGCCTTCAAATTCCCATATCGGGGTATTCAGCTTTCCCGCTTCCACATAACCAAAGCCATCCAGAACCGTGTTTACCTGAGGGGGGGGGTTACCGGTGTTCCGCCTCCGCCTGCTCCGCTATTTGACGCAGTATCACAGCCCGCAAGCAGCAATGCCGCCAGAGCCAATCCAGCAAGCGCTCCAATACCAATCTTTCTCTTCATAAAAGACACCTCCAAAATAGTTTACGCACTTAAACAATAAGTACAGCTTATATTATGTCAGCTATACTTAATTGTCAAGCAAAATTTATCAGCTATACTTAATACTGGTAAAAATAATATGAGTGATTTGCTGCAGACTATTGGAATAAATATACGGCGCTACCGTACAGGGCGTAAAATGACACAGGCACGCCTTGCCGAAGAAGCAGGGGTCGCGACAACTTTTATTACACAGATTGAATCCGCAAAAGAAATTCCATCGCTGCGCACTATCAGCCGTGTCGCTGACGCGCTGCAGGTAGAACCATATGAACTGCTGATTCCGGAAAATATAAGTACCTCACATCACGATTGTGAATGTGTGCAGATTATCGAAAAACGTATCCGGCAGGAACTTGTTGACCGCGTGATTGCGGCCCTTGAAGATTAAAAGCTGCCGCGCAAACCGCGGGCAGCAGGACGCTTCCGCACGGCCGGCGATTGCAGACGGCTGTAGACGGCGGCAGCGGGCTTTGTACCGGCTGCTGTGCTCTATGCAGTCTGTGTCGGCCGCTTGTATTTCAGAAAGGCGCGCTGCATTTGTCCGCAGTGCCACGCAGTGTTTCAGCCTGAGTTGAAGCAGTGGTTTTGGGCAGCCCATACCCCGCGCGTAAGAAAACTAACCTGCACCCGCTGCGGCGCTCACGGATTCTGCATTGAAACATGCCTGCCGGATTAAACAGAAAGTATGCACGTGCGGCACGGCTCTGACTGTCGGAGGCGCGCTGCGGGCTTTTGCTGCCGCGCGCATATTGCCTGACGCGGGACAGCGTATTTAATTGCCGCAGATAAAATCGTATCCGTCTTCCGGCTCGCCGATAGCATACCCTAAAGCCGCCGTCAGTTTCTTTTTCAGCTCATCGTACCATGCTTTCCATATATTGTCAGGCATCGTGCCTGAAAACTGTAACCCGCCGGGTTCTGCGGAAGCCCAAACGTCTATGTCTTTTGCAAGCCAGCGGGCTTGCTGCTCATCGCCTGCCCAATACGGCATCGAAGCGTACACCCTGCTGATTTTTTTCCACACTTCCGGCGGCGCGCTGTAATGCACGTTCAAATTGACGGTAATTTCCATAACGGTTATCTCCCCTGTGCGGTTCAGCTGTCCGCCGATTCGCTGAACAGCTCGCCGTAGTTTTCTTTATAGGCATCAAAAGCGGCAAACGGATCTTCCGTATCTTCCAGCAGATATAAAAGCGTTTCGCTCAGTACTTCCGCAAAAACGCCTATCGCGCGGCAGTGCTTCTCCTGACTGTTCATGTATAACACGCTTCCCCAAAGGAGTTCGCTTATATCGGCGAGCACTTCTTTGTCCGGGAGGCTGAAATATGAGCCATTCTGTAAGACTTTTAAGCAGGCGAAAATCTCGTCAAACATATCCTGCAGTTCCTGCAGCGAGTCAAACCCGTATTTTAAGCGATACCGGTATCCGCTGCCGAAGTCTGCTGTTCTTCCGGCATGAACGGCAAGTTTTAGTGCTGCTTCCGCTGCGGTCATGCTGTGCTCCCTGCGTCTCCTGATGCGGCGCCGCATCCGCGCATGGAAGTATCGTACAGGCGCGGCGCGCCCTGGTCAATACGGGATTCCGCTGTGCCAGGGCAGCGGCATTTACTTTTTGAGAGACAAGTAATGTATGCGTACGTTCAGATGTAGGGATTCTTACAAAACAGCATTTAGTAAAATCTCACAGTGCTGGAAG
>DXHG01000005.1 GCA_019113455.1 Candidatus Treponema faecavium
CCGTTTATACGAGCGGGGCTCAGCAGTGGGGGCATATCATGCTCGGCGAGTCTGAAAGCTCTCCGGCAGACCTGACGCTCAGCGCGGGCGGCGATATTGTCTTCACCGGCGTTGTTTCCGGCGGCGGCAGCCTTACGGTGCAGTGCGACGGCGTCGTTTCGTTCGGCGCTGATATAGGGCCGCTTGCGTCGCTCACAGTAAAGCACAGCGATGATAACGGCGGCAAGGTGCAGTTTACCGGCGGAAAACGCGCCGTTTATACGAGCGGGGCTCAGCAGTGGGGGCATATCATGCTCGGCGAGTCTGAAAGCTCTCCGGCAGACCTGACGCTCAGCGCGGGCGGCGATATTGTCTTCACCGGCGATGTTTCCGGCGGCGGCAGCCTTACGGTGCAGTGCGACGGCGTCGTTTCGTTCGGCGCCGATATAGGGCCGCTTGCGTCGCTCATAGTAACGCACAGCGATGATAACGGCGGCGAGATGCGGTTTACCGGCGGAAAACACGCCGTTTATACGAGGGGGGATCAGCAGTGGGGTCATATCATGCTCGGCGAGTCTGAAAGCTCTCCGGCAGACCTGACGCTCAGCGCGAAGGACGGCGATATTGTTATCTATAATAACGGCACCGGTTCCGATGCAGCCGGTCAGCGCGAATCGATAGACGGCTGGGGCAGTGTGAAAATCTCTGCGAAGACCGCGAAAATATACGGCGCGGTCGGCTGGCAGGCAACGGAAGAATATACGGCGGGAACCCGCGTGGGGCCGCCTTCCAGTCTGACGATAAACGCGCCGGTAACGTTCTACCATCAGGGCGGCAATACCGTATATACAAAGGGCAGTCAGACATATGGCAGGACCGTAACCGTAACAGGAACTGGCGGTACTGCGCAGGGAATGATATTCAGAAATGACGGCGGCAGTTTTGCGTTCGGCGACACTGTCTATATTACCGGTGATCTCGTCATTATCGGCGGCGCGTATAACGCGGACGATAATGCGTCAGGTATGTCCGGTCTTTTGCGGTACAACAGCCCGCTCCGCACTGACGCCAATCACTATGCCGAGCCGCGGATTTCAGGCGCGGATAAAGATATTCAGAACAGTACCGGCACTGCGTCTGCGGTAACGGGCGGTTCTATCACCGTGAGCGGCAATTTCTACGTGAACGGCGCGGATCTGTCCGGCATAACGCTAGATCTTGGCGATACCAATGACTCGAGCAAGCGCTGGGCCGAGGCGCACAACGCAGTCATTACGGACTGCACTGCGGAAGGCGGCACGGTCGCCGCGGACGGCTGCGAAGACCGCGGAAACAACAGCGGCTGGGCGTTTGAGACGCCGGAACTTCACGCAGAAACCGTTGCCGATAACGTTATCCGCGTCCGGCTCACGTCAGGCGGTAATCCCGTGCGTATAGAAAACTCTGCTGGCGAGATAACCCGTGCGGTGAATCATATCGGGCTTGCCGATGACGGCGCCGCGCTGTTTGAGGCGTTTGCGGACGCGGCATGCACGCAGCCGCTGCCCGCCGGCGACTGCGATGAATTCTTTTTGCAGGCAAACCGCACGTGGAACACGGACGCAAACGGCACGGACGCAGGTACGCATGAAAGCACGGACGCTTCAGGCGCGCATCGGGATATACGCGCCGCGCTTACCGTGCCGCGTGCGCTTGACGGTGTGTTTGCGGTGCTGCGGGACGAGCATAAAAACCGCACGGCGCATTACGTTGCTGACAAGCTGTTTACCGGCACAGAAGACGGCTGCGCGCCGGCGCTGACTGCGGTGCGCACCGGACAGGAAGCGCATACTGCCGGAGGAGCGGCGAATCAGGAGCTGTATGACGCGCACAATTTTATCGAGTTCCGGTATTCCGAGCCGGTGAAGATTGACGGCAAAGCGGCTTCAAAAGACTATCTTCGCGCTTCCGATGCGTACGGCGGTATCACGGCGCCTGCAGGCGGCGGGCTTGAAATCGCGGGTCTTGCGCGCATAACAGGCGGCGCGCTTACGGCGGGCAGGCGGGACGGTGAGCGCGCACAGGCGGCGGACGCCGGTATTCACAGCGTGTACCGGTATTTTTCTGATAATCCGCAAAAGCCCCCGCAGGAGCAGCCCTGCCGCGTGCGCGTAGGTATTGCAGCGTACCGCGGCAGCACGGCAGAGGAGTTCGCAGGCTTTATCGATGAGGCTGAAACGCCGCGCGGCACGGCAGAGCCGCTTGCCGGAAATATCAAGATTCTCGACCTTAAGGGAAACGAGCTGTCCGTTACCGGCGGCGCGGAGGCTGCGGTGAACAGTACTGCGGAACGCGATACGGTGTACGGGCCGTGGGATACAAGACCGCCCGTGTTCGCCCGCATTTCCGGCGGCGGCAGTACGGATACGCTTGAAATAGCCGCGATTAACGCGGACATGAACGCCGCCGGCATGGCTGACCGCATGGAGCTGCACTGGTTTGACAATACGCCTGCTGCGGGAGATTCGTGGCAGTGGGTGTCCAAAACGGGCTGGGTTTTGGACGGCGGGCAGTCAGGCAGTCTGTCTGAAACGCGCTTTCCCGACACGCGCGGCGGGAATCGCCCCGATGAGGATACGGCCCGTTCCTCAGGCGGCATACGGAGCGGCACCGTTGAGGCGGAGGCGTTCATGTTCCGCCCCGTTGATGAGGAGGCAGCGGCGTGGACGTTTTCTGCTGTGGAAAACGGCGTGTCGCTTGATTACTTTTTCGGAAAGGATACTGCTCTCGCGGTTAAAGCAGACGCCGACTCGCTGTACCGGACGCTCATTATCGAAGACGGCGCGCGCGGGCGGTATCCGGTAAAAACAATGTTCACTGTCTGGTATGAGCGTACGGAAATTGGCGGTACGGGCACGGGCTTTGTAACGGATCTTGCCGGAAACCGTATGCGCACGATGCAGGAAGGCGATTATACTACGATTGACGTTGTGCCGCCCCGGATGCTGTTTAGCGCCGCCCCGCTTGAAAACAGCCGGACGCAGGCTGCCGCCGAACTGTTTGTGCTGTTTTCGGAACAGGTGCATACCGACTCAAGTCTCCTTTCGCGGCTGACCGGCGGCGACGGGCATTTTGAAGTGCGCCTTGACGACGCGCGAACCGGCACGCCGCTCGATATTATCGACGCGTCGCGTCCGGCAGAGCTGCGCGGCGATACGGAGTTCGGCACGGCGCTCGTGCTGCCGCTCACGCGGGCGCTCTCGTTTGATGAACTGCGCCGCGCGTTTCTTGTGCTTCCCGCCAAGTCGGAAAAAGAACGGGATCCCATCACGGGAACAGACACGAGCGTTACACTCATAAAGGACGGCATGGGCAACAGCGCGGCGGACGATGCGCACGCGGTGAGCGACTGCATTATCGGCGGCGCAGACGCGGTGTTCGCAGTCGGAATCTCCTCAGGCGGCGGGCTTTCAGCGGAGGCGCTCGCAGGAGAAACGTATCCGTTTGGGCAAAACGTGTTCGGCAGTGACGGATACGGCGTCAGGGATTTTGCTCTGAACGCGGGCAGTTCCGGCACGCTGCTGAGCGGCTATGACTGCCTCCTGCAGTGCGGCTTTTTTGCCGGAGACGGCGCCGATCAGATTGCCGGCATGAAGATGTATATTGCCGGCGGCACAGACACAGCCGGCCCGCTTGTGCGGCGCACCGGCATTGAAAGCCGCGTGTGGTTTCCCGATAGTACGCAAACTCACGATGCCACGTTCCCGCTTTCGGCCGTTGCCGCCGCTTCAGGCGATTATCGCGAGCCGCCCGAGCCGGAAGCGGCGCGGAACGGAACGGTTCCGCTCTTTACGTTTACGGTGCCGGTGAGCAGCGCATACGGCTGGAGCGCCGGAGACGAGCTTTCGTTTGTGTTCGCGCCGGTAGACGGCGGCGGCGCGTTTTTTACGAACGCGGACGGCGCGCCGCTTTTTGCGTTCCGCCTTGAAGACGCTTCCGACATTGCGTCGTTTAACCCGTGGTTCCTGCGCGTATCCGACATAACGCGCCAGCGCGGCGGCGTAACAATACTCAATAACGTGATAAACCGCAGCGCCGGGGAACAGACCGTCATAGAACTTGAGATGCCGGCCTCCGGCACGGTAACGGTGCAGGTGCTGACGCTCGACGGCAATGTCGTGCGCACGCTGCACAAAGGCCGCGTGTCCGCGGGAACGCACTATTACCGCTGGGACGGCACGAACGCGGGCGGCAGGAGCGTCGCGCGCGGCATGTATTTTGTGCGCGTGTACGGCTCGGGCATAGACGAGACGCGGAAAGTCATGGTGACGGGCTTTCCGTGATTGCGCGGCCGGTACGGCATGCCGCGCTCGGCAAAAGGAGCAGCAATGAAAAGAAGAAATATGGCGGCTCTGCTGGGGCTTTTGGTTCTGGCCTCGGCCGCCGTGCCGGATGATATGTCCGGTTTTTTGGAACGCTGGTTTTCTGGCGCGGCATACGATACGGACGCGTACTGCGTCGGCGGGCGAAGCGTCTGGTTCTCCTACTCGTATGCCGAAAGCAGACGCGGTATAGTGTCCAAAGCGGTTATCTATGAAACGCGCGGCGATACGGTTCTGCCGCTGCTGGTGTTTGACGAAAACGTCATTAGAAACTCCCGCGGAATACTGCTTTCCGCAACGCCTCCGGCAAATCACGTCTTTTTCGGCTGGGAAATAGAAATAGATGAAGCAAGCGGCGGCGTGTCCACCGCGTTTTATACGAACGGCGGCTTGTCCGTTACCGACGGCCCGTCGTTTGTCTGGGACGATTGCGCTCATGTATACAGGAAATACGAAATAGACCCGAACATGCTGTAACGCGGCGGGAATGATTCCGGCGGCAAGTTGACCGCTGTACGACGGCAAGTTGACTTGCTGCCGTCGGCAAGTTAACCGGCGCACGACGGCAAGTTAACTTGCTGCCGTCGGCAAGTTAACCGGTGCACGGCGGAAAGCTGCGCGCTCCAAAACTTGCGGCTGTAAATCCACAGTGCTGGAAGAGAGGGTGTACGCTTACTGCTCGGATTGCCTCCTCGCAGTAAGCTGGCAGTTTTAGGGCATAGCCCTAAAACTGCGTGAGCAAACCGAAGGTTTGCGACTGGAACAACGCTTCTGAAGAAGACAGTTTTGCGAAAGCAAAACTGTGAGCGCAAGCTGTTGCTTGCGCCCAGGTTTCTCTCCCTCCCCAAAAAACAAATTACAGAGAATAAAAAAGAAAAAGCGCGCGTGCACACGCAAAAACACTCCGCAGGGAACTGCCAAGAAAAACAAGCCCGCGTGTAAACGCCGCAGCACCCTGCGGGAGCGGTTCCCCCTGCTTGACCTCAGCGGCGGAATCGGGCATACTTGCAGAATGGAACAAGAACGTAGACGGCATCCCCGCTTTTGCGACGTAGGGCGCGTGGACGCGCCTGAAGTCTGCATGTTTCCGGGTGTGCTGCAGGATGTGAGTATCTGCGGGTGCCGTGTTGAGTTTCCGATGCAGGTTGATATTGATATGGAGCGGGAATATATGATCCGCTTTACGCCCACCGCCGAAAAACAACTTGCGCCGTTTTCCGTGCGCGCGCATCCGGTGCGGCTGGAGCGCGGAGAGAGCAATTCCGTCATCGCGTTTTCGCTCATGCCTTCTTCTTCCTCGCATATGATTGAGACGTATGTTGACCGGCTCGCGCGGCAGCAGGCGGTGCATACCGACTACGCGCAGTTGCTGTCTCAGCCGGAATGCCAGTTCATATAGAGCGTCTGACCGGCGCGGCATATGCCGCGTTTCCTGATAAGGCGGATTTTCTTTTTTCGGAATTGCAGGAACGCTTTGGTGTGTCAGCCGCCGCCGCGGAACGGTTCGGCGATGCAGTGCTTCTGCCGGAAGCGCTCACGGACCGCTCAGGAAACCCTGCCGTACCGCTGTGGGCGCGCACGGCGCTGCTTGAACCGCTTCGCATTTCGTTTGACTCAATCGGAGAGGCGGCGCGCTGTCTTTCGGGTATGCAGCGGCACTGGGCGTCGTGCTCCTGCTGCTGTTTCCGCCGCGCAGCGCTGATTCAGCAGAAGCTGCCGTATCTGCCGCAGAAAGCGCGCACATTTCCGTTTT
>DXHG01000051.1 GCA_019113455.1 Candidatus Treponema faecavium
ATGCAGGAAGATTTTTGCAATATGGCGGTTTGCGGCAGCTGGACAGGCAGTCCGCGTCAGCTGCTTATGCGGACACAGGAGATAGAACGGCGTTTCGGCAGAAACCGCAGCAGGGAAATACGGAACGGGCCGCGTTCGCTTGATATTGATATTGAGCTCTTTGGGGATATGCGCATACAAGCGCCTGATTTGGTGATTCCGCATCCCCGTATGCGTGAACGCGCGTTTGTGCTTGTGCCGCTGCTTGAGATATGCCCTGAAATTGCCGAACCTTTAACTGGGGTATGTTATTCTGCCTATTTACAGCAGCTGCCTGCGGAGGAAGTTCGGTATGTCTCAGATGGAATACAGCGCAAAGGATGACGCACATAAGTTTATTGTTGGTGAATTTGACGGGCCGCTTGATTTATTGCTGTTCCTTATCAAGAAAAATGAAATAAACATTTATGATATTCCGATTGCAAAAATTACCGAGCAGTTTCTTGCATATCTGGACTATACTATTAGGCCCGATTTGGATAATCTCACTGATTTTTATGTGATGGCGGCTGATTTGCTGTATATTAAATCGCGTATGCTGCTGCCGATTGAGGTGTCATTTGATGGAGAAGATATTGAAGATCCCCGCCAGGAATTAGTAGATCGCCTTATAGAATATCAGAAGTTCAAGAAATTGTCCGCGCTTATGGAAGAACAGGAAAGCGAAGCTGACTGGAGTCTTGAACGAAAAAAAATACAGCGGATACTGCCGTTTGAAGATGAAGACTTGTGGGAACGCATGGATACTTGGTCATTATTGCAGGATATGCAGCAGATATTCCATAAGCTGGTGTCCGCATATTCTTCAGAAAAAATACTGAATATATATGAAGAAGTGTCAGTTAATGAAAAAATTACGCTTATGAGTGAACTGCTTGAGGAGCGCGGCGAATGTTTTTTTACGGATCTTATTGTGCGCAAGGGAAATATTCTTGATGTGGTCTGTGCGTTTATGGCAATTTTAGAGGCTGTTAAACTGAAAATGGCTTCAATTTATCAAAACAGAATGTTCGGGGATATTAAAATATGCCCATATAACGCGGCATAGCTATGGAGTTGTATTTGGAACGGGAAGCAGCCCTTATAGAGGCGATTTTATTTTTGGAATCGGAAGCGCGGGACGAAGCGGCTCTTGCGCGTATTTCTGAATTGTCGAAAGAGGTGGTTGAACAGACGCTTGCATACTTAAAAGAGAAATATCAGAATACCGATTCCGGTTTGGAATTAAGCTATATTTCAGGCGGCTGGCTTTTAGCGCCTAAGCATGAGTTATGGAATTCTTTTTTGCGCGAACGGTATGGCAAAAAAAATGAAAACCGCCTGTCGCGTGCGGCAATGGAAACATTGTCTATCATTGCGTATTCTCAGCCGATTACTCGCGCTGAAATAGAGGCTATCCGCGGGGTTTCAGCTGATAACATGATCCGTCTGCTGCAGGAGCGCGAACTGATAAAAGAAGTTGGCAAAAAAGACGTGCCGGGCAAACCGGTGCAGTTTGGTACGACAAAAAAGTTTTTACAGTTATTCCGGCTGAACAGTATCGCCGATTTGCCGCGGCTTGATAAAACAGAAAGCGAGAGGTTTGAACTTGGACGCTGATAACAACACAGCGGTCGGTGTGCGGCTGCAGGTATATCTTGCTCACTGCGGCGTAGCAAGCCGCCGCGCCTGCGAGACATATATTGCCGCCGGACGCGTATCTGTGAACGGCAGCATTGTAACTGTTCCGGGAACCAAAGTGTGCGATGGGGATGTTGTATGTGTAGACGGACAGGCGGTGCATGTCGAGCAGCATAAACGCTATGTGCTGCTGTATAAGCCGTCAGGGTATGTGTGTTCGCTTGCGGATGAGAAAGGACGCGCGACGGCTGCCGATATAGTGCGAAAGCGGTATACGGAGCGGCTGTACAATATCGGGCGGCTTGATATGTATTCAGAAGGGCTTATTATTTTTACAAATGACGGAGATTTTGCTGCAGCGATTGGTCATCCATCTGCGGAACTGGAAAAAGAATATATAATAGAAACGACAAATCCCATACCGGATGTACTGCTTGAGCGCTTTTGCAAAGGCATCCGCATCGATTCCGTGTTTTACCGCTGCCGGTCGGCGGTGCGGCTGGGCAGCAGAAAGGTGCGCATCGTTTTAATTGAAGGAAAAAACAGGGAAATCCGCCGTGTCTTTGACTATTTTGCTGTCGGTATTCGTCGGCTTACCCGTGTGCGTATCGGCTGTGTTCGCATGGGTGATTTGCGCTCAGGAGACTGCCGTGAACTTTCTGAGCGCGAGGTTCAAGGGCTTCTGCATGATACCGCGCGTGATGACGGGTATTAAGCGGCGTCTGCTGTTTTATTTTGTTTCTGCGCCGCAGAAACGCGACTGTATACAGGAGGTATAAATAATGGTTATCGCAATCGACGGGCCTGCCGGCTCCGGTAAAAGCACGGTTGCTCATCGTATCGCGGAAATGCTGCATATAACGTTTTTGAATTCCGGCAGTTTTTACCGCGCGATCACGCTTGCGCTGCTTCGTGCAGGAAGTATCGATATACGGGATTCTGCGCCCCATTTTTTGCAGCCACAGGATGCAATCGTGTCTTTTGTGCAGGCGCTTCAGTTAGAATATCGAGATGCACATCTCATTCTCAACGGAGAGGATGTAGAGGAGCTGCTGCACAGCGATATAATAGATGCTTGTGCTTCACCGGTGTCTGCTATTGTCCCTGTCCGTCACATAGTAAATGTACATCTTCGAAAAATTGCCCAGACGATGAGTATCGTGTGCGAAGGACGCGACATGACGACGGTTGTATTTCCTGATGCGGATTATAAGTTTTATCTTGACGCGTCGATTGATGTGCAGGCTGAACGGCGTTTTAAACAGGGCGTGAGCAATCTGTCGTTTGAAGAAATCAAAGCGAGGATACAGAAACGTGACGCTCTGGACCGGCATAAAGCGGAAGGCTCGCTTAAAATAGCGGGCGATGCCGTGTATATTGATACATCAGACTTGACCATTGAGCAGGTTTGTGAGATAATTATCCACAAAATTCACGTATAAGGGTTTATTATGGAACAGATGGAAGTGGAAAAGAATGAATCCGCCGATAAGGCAAAGGATCCCATTCAGACACAATTACAGGAAGAGTACCTGAAAAGCCTTGATTCTCTTGAAGAGGGACAGTTGGTTGAAGGTACGGTTATACAGGTTACGCAAGATCACGTTTTTGTTGACGTCGGCGGAAAATCAGAAGGAAAGATTCCTCTTTCGGAGTTTACAGAGGAACCGCAGATTGGCGATAAGGTTAATGTTGTTCTCATAACAAAAGAAAATAAACATGGCGAAATGGTTGTTTCCAAGCAAAAGGCTGATGAAAAGCAATTATGGAAGCAATTAAAAGAAGCGTTTGAAAACAAGGGTCTGATTGACGGTACTATTACGAAAGTGGTAAAGGGCGGTTATGATGTGCTGCTTGGCGGAAATATTCACGCATTCCTTCCGTTCAGTCAGTCTGACAGTCAGAAAGTGGATAAGCCGGAAAAGCTGCTTGGAGTTAAGAGTAAATTTTATGTAGAGCGCTTGTTTTCTGATAGAAAAGCAAATATTGTCGTAAACCGCAGAAAGTATCTTGAAGAAACAAACGAGGAAAAACGGGAAGCGTTTTTCAGGGACGTGTCTATCGGTGATGTTGTTACCGGTACGGTAAAGAGTTTTACGAGTTTCGGCGCGTTTATTGATTTAGGCGGCTTTGACGGTCTGCTGCATATCAATGACATGAGCTGGGGGCACGTAACGCGGCCAAAGGATTTTGTAAAGAAGGGGCAGGAAATTGAACTGAAAGTTATTCGCCTTGATCCTGCTGAAAAACGCATAAACTTGTCGCTTAAGCATTTTTCTGAAGATCCGTGGCTGCATTTTGAAGAAAAGTACCATGTAGGTGACAGAGTAAAAGGACGCGTGACAAAACTGACTGATTTCGGTGCATTTATTGAGCTTGAAGAAGGTATTGAAGGACTTGCTCATATCAGTGAATTTTCATGGGTCAAAAAAGTCAATAAGCCAAGCGATATGGTAAAGATTGGCGATGAAGTTGAATGTATGGTGCTTGGATATGATATTCAGGCAGGTCGCGTGTCTTTGGGTCTGAAGCAGGTTACTGCAAATCCATGGGATTCCATCGCTGAAAGATATCCGGTTGGTACACGGCTGACGAGAAAAATTGTTAAGCTGACAAATGCTGGTGCGTTTATTGAGCTTGAAGAAGGCATTGACGGTTTTCTGCATGGCGACGATATTTCATGGACAAAGAAAGTAAAGCACCCTGGCAGTGAGCTTGAGGTTGGCCAAGAAATTGAAACGATGATTACGGAGTGCGATCCTGAAAATCATCGTATCAGACTGAGCATTAAGCACCTGACTGAGGATCCGTGGCAGCAGTTCCTTGCCGCACATAAACCCGGTTCAACGCTTGAAGGCGAAATTGTTTCTATCGTTGATTTCGGTATTTTTGTGCGCGCGCCTGAAGGAATTGAAGGTTTAGTAAATAAATCAAACCTGAGCGAAAACCGCGACGAACCGTTTGAAGAAGCTGTAAAGAAGTATGCTGTCGGCGATAAGATTAACGTCTATGTTATGGATGTTAATCCCGAAAAGCAAAAGGTTGCGTTTTCTGTGCGTGAATTTAAGAAAAAGCAGCAGCGGGAAGAAATATCGCAGTATATGTCTTCCAGTGATGGCGGCAATGACGGCGCCTATACGTTAGGTGATTTGCTTAAAAATAAAAACAGCTAGTATTGCAGTCTCAGTGAGTTTATCCGAATGGCCTCTAAGTCAGTAGATGTTGAGAAACTCGAAACGCTCATTGAGACGCAAATGTTGATAAATTCAAGCTATACTGATCTAGATGCATTGCTTATCCGTATTTTGGAGGCAGCAATGCGTCTTGTCGAGTGCGAATCTTCTTCTTTGCTGCTGGCAAAGCCCGCGTCTCAGCCGTTGTATGTTGCCGCTGCGCTGGGAATAATGGGCACAAATGGCGGTGATGCCCCGGCTGATATAGATAATTCTGTTGCCGATTGGGTATATACGCATAATCAAAGCGTTATACTCAATGATGCAGGCAGTGACGATCGTTTCTGCTCAGTTGTACCAGGCGGAACAGGCGGTATCAATCGGACGATGATTGCGCTTGCGCTGCGCGTTAATGGAGACTGCATCGGTGTTATAGAACTTTTTAATAAAGCTGGCGGTCATGATTTTACACGCAGCGATCTGAAACTTCTTGAGCTGTTGAGCACTCAGGCAGGTATTGCGTATCAAAATGCAAAGAAGTTCAGAACGGCGCAGAATGAAATCGCTCTGCTGCAAAATTCGCTGCATACGGCTGGCGAATATCATCCTTTTATTGCGGCAAGTTCTGCGATGCGCGATCTGCTTGTTATCGTTGATAAAGTGTCCAAGACTAAATCGTCTGTACTGATAGTTGGTGAAAGCGGTGTGGGAAAGGAACTTTTTGCCGAACAGCTGCATTTAAAAAGCCCGCGGGCAGATAAACCCTTTATACGTGTAAATTGCGCGGCGCTTTCTCCGGCGCTGCTTGAAAACGAACTGTTTGGCTCTGCTGAGCATTCTGCTATTGATGCAGTGAGCGGTCGGTTCTGTCGCTTGGAAGCGGCCGAGGGAGGAACCTTGTTCCTTGATGAAGTATGTGAACTGCCGCTTCATTTGCAGGAAAAACTGCTGCGCGTTATTCAAAGCGGGACGTTTGAAAAAGCAGGTTCCGGTACACCGATCAATGTCGATGTGCGCATTATAGCGGCGACAAACAGGAACATAGAGGAACTCGTCGGGCAAGGAAAGTTCCGTGGGGATTTATATTACCGGCTGAATGTGCTTCCGATCCATGTTCCGCCGCTGCGCCAGCGCAAAGAAGCAATAGAACCGCTTGCGCACTATTTCCGAAAAAAATTCAGCATAGAAACAAATAAAATGTTTGAGCGTTTTTCTTCTGACGCGCTGGATCTGATGCATTCATATTACTGGCCGGGTAACGTCCGTGAGCTTAAGAACTCTGTTGAACGCGCCTGTGTTCTTGGCCGCCCTCCGGTGCTGCAGGCCGGTGATTTGCATCTTTCGGTGTCTGGTTATGGCACTGATATGAGAACACTGAACGGCAACGTAATCGCTGCAAGTGAACAGCTTCAGGATAAAACGCTGCGTACTGCGATACATAATTTTAAGCGCATGTACGTGAAACATATTTTGGAAGAAACAGCCGGAAACCAAACTGCGGCGGGTAAAGTGCTCGGTATTCAAAGAACCTATTTATCTCGGCTGCTGAATGAGCTGCATATTCGCTGACAGCTGCCGGCATGAGATACTACAGAGGAGTTATAAGTTATGGAACAAGTGAAAAACATCTCTAAAGAACATCAGTCTGTTGAAGGCAATGTAACAAATTTCCTGTTAAAATACCGGTTGCTGTTTTTAGGCATCATTGGTGCGCTGATAGCGGTATGCGTGATATTTGGCGTGTATACCGTAATTTCTGAACGCAGCCGTTCAAGCGATATTGCCGCTGTTCAGGAAATTATTGATACGCTTGGCGATGCAGAAGAATCCGCGTATGATTCGGCTCGAGCCGCAGCTATTGAAGCGCTTTCCGACTATGCCGCCAAAAACGGTATCGCCGGCGTTCGCGCAAACATGGTGACAGCAGATTTGTATTTTGCCGAAGGTAAGTGGCAGGAATCTCGCGATGCGTGGCTTGCCGCCGCGCAGAAAGGCGAATCAGACTATACGGCTCCGCTGTGCTGGTATAATGCCGCCGTGTGTTGCGAAGAACTGAACGATACCGAAGCGGCTGTCTCGTATTTTGAGCGCGCCGCGGACACGGTGGGGTTCGGGCTTGCCTCCCGCGCGCTGTTTAATATTGGCCGCATCAAAGACACTGCGGGCGACTATGAAAGCGCTGTTGAAGCCTATCAGCGGTTAAACGATACGTATCCTTCCGACGCATGGGCCGCTCTTGCGATGAGCCGCATTATTGCGCTGCGCGCCGAAGGAAAAGTCCTCTAAGTATTTTATTTAGCACCTGATTCTCATGAAAACAAAAACGGCCGCTTTTATCTGTATGTGTGCGCCGTTTTTGTTTTTTTTCTGCGCGTGCGGCATAGACGTCTATTATATGCTTGAGCCGCCTACCGGTCAGCTGTATACAATGAACAAAGACCCCGCAACGCGGTATCTCACATTTAATACAAACGCGGCCGCAAATACCGATTTGGGCGACGTGTACCAGGGCGTAAAAGTGTATTACCGCCTCTACAACAGCGAGTCCCAAATGAATTCCGACATAAGCAGGATAAACAGCGCCAATTCCGAGTATTCATCTAACGGCGCAAACCGCATGATTTCCATTGGGTACCAGCCGCTGCGTATACGGCATGCCGGGACAGGGCAGGAAGAAGAATTACTGGTGCGCGACTCCGGGCAGGTGCGCATACGGTTTTATACCGAAGGTCAAAGCAATGCCCCACATCCCGCGGCAATCACACATAATGAAAACACTATCGGCGTGCCGCTGCGCTATGCAAAAGACGACGGGTTTGATTTCTTTTCAGATGACGACCGTATTCGGTCAGACACGCCGGAAGACGGAGACGTCGACGCCTATACCGGCGGCACGGAAACAAATGTGTGGTACGTCAATGCGTATGCGGTTTCATACGGGCGCGACGCGTCGTGGACTGATTTGTACAGCGAACTGCTGCATCTTGGCTATATTACGATTACTCCCGAGTAGCGGACTGATACAGAACTGCGCGAAGCTAAAAGGACAGGATGCCGGTATGCTGCAATACGATTTTTATTCCCATGATAATAAGAATAATGCCGCCTGCACATTCAGCGCGCGATTGATAGGTATTTCCGAATACTGCGCCGATTTTGAGCCCGGCCGCGGAAATGACAAACGTAATCGCTCCTATGCAGCAGGCGGCGGTCTGTATGCTCACGTGCAGCAGCGCAAACGATATGCCGGCTGCAAGTGCGTCTATGCTTGTTGCAACCGCAAGCGGAAGCATAACGCGGACTGAAAACGAAGCGCTTGCTGCGCCTGTGCCCGCGCTTGCCCCGTCAGCGTCCGCCGCGGCGGCGTCTGCGGGACACTGCGCGCCGGTGTTCCGAGATTCGCGAATCATGTTGCCGCCGATGATTGCGAGCAGCGCAAACGCCGCCCAGTGATCATACGCGGAAATCACCGATTGAAAATGAACGCCCGCAAAATACCCGATAGTCGGCATGAGCGCCTGAAACCCGCCGAAGTACAGCCCAATAATAAGCATCTGCGATAATCTGGCGGTTTTTACCGCAAGCCCTTTGCAGATGGCCACTGCAAACGCATCCATCGAAAGGCCGACAGCGATAATAAGAAGTTCAATAACCGTCATAGCGATGGAGTATAGCATAATGATTGCATATATGCTATAGTTACTGCATACATACGCAAGCGGAGGATTACGCATATATGAGTAAAGATAAAGTGGTGCTGGCTTATTCCGGCGGACTTGATACGACGGTGATTATCCCGTGGCTTAAAGAAAACTATGACTATGATGTGATAGCGGTCTGTGTTGACGTGGGGCAGGGAGACGACTGGAAAAGCATTAAACAGCGCGCGCTTGATACGGGCGCTGCTGCCTGCTATGTCGTTGATGCGCGCGAGGAGTATATCAGCGAATATATTTGGCCGGCGCTTAAGGCAAATGCCGTGTATGAAGACCGGTATCTGCTTGGCACGTCGACTGCGCGCCCGCTTATCGGCAAGATACTGGTCGAATACGCGCGCCAGGAACACGCGGTGGCAATCTGCCACGGAGCTACCGGCAAAGGAAACGATCAGGTGCGGTTTGAACTTGCGATTAAGGCGTTCGCGCCCGACCTCAAAGTGATTGCCGCGTGGCGCGACCCCAAATGGACGCTTGACAGCCGCGAGGCCGAAATCCGCTATCTGGAAGAGCGGCATATTCCCGTGCCGATGAAAAAAGACCAGTCGTACAGCCGCGACATGAATATCTGGCACCTGTCTCACGAAGGGCTTGAGCTTGAAAAGACGGAAAACGAACCGAACTGGAAGCATATGCTGCAGCTCACGACGGTGCCTGAAGAAGCGCCCGCCACGCCTGAATATGTGCAGATCGATTTTGAAAAAGGCGTGCCTGTCGCGGTAAACGGCAAAAAAATGAGCGCGCTTGACATCATGCTTGAACTGAACAAAATCGGCGGCAGAAACGGCGTCGGGCTTGCCGACATCTGCGAAAACCGGTGCGTCGGCATGAAAAGCCGCGGCGTGTATGAAACTCCCGGCGGCAGCATCCTGTACTTTGCGCACGAGATGCTCGACGAACTGTGCCTTGACCGCGATACCTATCACTTTAAGCAGCAGATTGCGCTGCGGATGGCGGAGCTGATTTATGACGGCAAATGGTTTACGACGCTGATGGATTCGCTTAAGGCATTTACCGATACAGCCGAAGCGAACGTAACCGGCTGGGTGAAGTTAAAGCTCTATAAAGGCTCCATTTTTGGCGCAGGTTCGTATTCGCCGTACAGCCTGTATAATGAAAGCATCGCCTCTTTTACCACCGGCGATTTGTACAACCACAAAGATGCGCAGGGCTTTATCACGCTGTTTGGACTGCCGCTTAAAGTGCGCGCGCTGATGGAACAATCGTGCGGGCAGGGGCAGGCCGTTTCTGAAAACGCGCTGCTTAAAAAACGCCCGACAGAATAACATCTAAAGCCCCTTGCCTGTAAGGCGCTGCCTTGCAGGCAAGCCCTCAGGCGCACGCTCGCCTTTCTGCTGCCGCGCGGCGCGCTTATTTTCCGCTGTTTTTTGCTTGATACAGCTTCATCAGCGCGGCAATACATTCGGATCCTGTCATCTTTATATTAACCCCATAGACTTTCATGACGTGCGCATCCAGACCATGTGAACGCTGGATGTGAGCACGCCTAAGTGGTAGAGCGCAGCGTCAGGGATGATTTGCACGGCATCGCTGGCAATGGTGTCTGATGTCATAAAACCTGTCGGCACATAATAGCGGCGCTCGGAAGAAACGCGGGGTACAATTAGATAGTTGCCTTCCCTGGGCTGCCTGTTTTCCATAAAAAGTGCCGGAAAGTCAGCCCATGCGCCGCGCGCTGCTCCCTGTCGGTCATCTGTGCCTCCGTGCATCAAGAGTATAACACACCGCGTCCGGTTTGGGAATTTTTTGCCTGAATCCGCTCACGGCAGCGGCGAATTGTGATTTGCCGATGGCAAATAAAAAATTTGCCGTTTATCCGGTAAGAATTTTGCC